>CAZOIS010000058.1:23451-25488 GCA_964579865.1 uncultured Lentisphaeraceae bacterium
CGAGCGCGGCCAGGCGCGCCTGGTAGGCCTGCGTCTCCGGGGCGGGCGTCCAGTACTGGCGCTCGCGCTCAACCATGGGCGACGGCGGCGGCTCGGCAGCGAGCGCCGTGAGCGCAGCGCGCAGCGCGCCAATCTCCCGCGCGGCGGCGGCCAGCGCCGTCAGCCGTTCGAGATCGCCATCCGATTTCACTGCGGCGGCCAGCTCCGCCGCTTGAGCGCGCAGCGCAGCGCCGCCGTGGACGCTGTCCGCCATGAGCCAAGCGCGCCGCGCCGGTCCCTCGGCGACGCCGTCGGCGTCGCACCAGAACCCCTTGACGACCACGGCCGTGCTGCCGCCCGCTTCGCGCGGCTGGCCCAGATTCCTGACGGTCACCTGGTGCCTCGCAGGCGTCAGGCCCGCAGCCAACAGCGTGCGGCCGTTCTGACTGGTGTCGACGGTCGAAACCTTCCGTCCATCGACCCACACCTCGGCGAGACCGAGCGGACGTCCCGAATCCTCGCGGATGACGCCCCACTCCCAACCCAAAGCGCCGGCCTGATGGATGAGGCCGACAGACGTGCCGACGAAATCGAACTCGACGGAAGACTCCGCGCCGTCGCTGCGCATCGCGCCGTCGCCCAATTCCTTGTCGCCAAGCGCCACGGGATACCACACGCCGGAAAACCTGACCGCGCCATCGCCGCACCGATAAAGGTGATAACTCGGTTCTTCTTTGGCCGTCGCACACACGCCGTCATGCGCGGCGGCGGCCAACAGAACCGCCGCCGCACGCGCCATCCCCCACCGTTTCCGAAAGCGAACCTTCATGGGACCTCTTTACTTTATCAGAATCATCATGCCGCTGCTGATGAGCCGGACCTCGCCGCCCGCATTCCGATAGCTCACCGACCAGCGGCCCGCATCGAGGTTCGTGGATTCAAACGAACCCGTCAGGCCGCCGGGCGCGCAGGTGGCGATCAGGTACTGCACGCGCGGCTTGAGCTGGTCAGGATTTTGAACGTGCAGCGCGAGCCCGCGCAGATCGAGCGCACCCGCGACCTGCAAACAGTCACTCGCCCCGTCCGCGCCGACATCGGCCAGCAGCGTGCCGGTGAGCGCCGCCGAGGCCGCGACCGTCAGGGTGCCGATTGCGTTCGTGCCGCCGGGCGCGATGGTTCCGGTCACCGCCAGGGTGCCGTTCGACACGGTCCCGCTCCCGCTCAGCCCGTCGATCGTCTGGCTGGAGCCGCCGAGGTCGAGGGCCGCCCCCGCCGCCACCGAGACGCCGCTTTGCGGCGACAGCGTGTTTTCGGCCAGGGCCGGCAGCGCGTCGGGCCCGAGGATCGAGTTCTGCGCCAGCTGGGCTTCAGAGAGCGCCCGCGGCCAGATTCGGACCTCGTTGTAGCTCGCGTTGCCGTCAGGATCGGAGCTGTATTCGGAGTGTCCCAGCCACATGTTCTGTTGGACAAAGGCCGCAATGGAGAAATTGGCGTCCATCGAGCCGGCCTTCAGCGTGGCGCCTGCGCCGTCCATCACGTACCACTTGACCAGCACGGTTCCGCCCGTGCCGGCGCCGGGAATCAGCTCGAAAGCGATGTGGTACGGCGTGCCGACCGCATAGGTCCGGGGAACCTCGATCGTCCGCGCGATCACCGTGCCGCCGACTTTCACTTCGACCCAGCTCGGGCTGTCGGCATAGTTGGCGTACCAGACGATGTACATGTTGTTGTCCACGTTGGAGCCAAAATCGAAAATCCGGCTCCACGGCCTGACCACATTTTCCGTGGCCCACAGCTCGACCGTGACCGGCGTCGCGCCGTCCGCCGGCAGGATGTTCGGCCCCAGATTGAGGTACGAGCTTCCGCGCGTGCCGTCCCCGGCGAGCGTGTATTGCGCCCCGTCCGTCGTCACCGTGCCCACCGCCGTGGCGTCCGAATGGCCGACCGAATCCTTCAAGTCGCCGTTGAAGCTCCAGCGGTGGAGCGGCAATGTCCCGACTTTGAGCGCACCGCCCTCCACACGCGTCGGCCCCGTGTAGGTGTTCGTGCCGCAGAGCA
>CAZOIS010000059.1:0-25479 GCA_964579865.1 uncultured Lentisphaeraceae bacterium
ACAGCAATATCACGAACTGCGCGGTTTACACCGACGGGTCCAGCAGTTTTGTCCGGTGGCAAGGCGCGCCGGATCCTCTGAAGACGAGCGCTGACACCGGCCTTTCCGGAAAAAAATAATCAGGTGTCGGGACAGCTCTATTCTCATTTACAGTTGTTTTGTGGAAGTCGGAAGACCGGGGGATGCAAGATGAAACCATCAGCGATTCTGGTTTTTGTTGTCGCAAGCTTTTTAACCGCAGGCTGCACGTTTCTCGGAAATCACGGGAATCCGCCTGCGGCGGCGGAAAAAAACAGTGTCTCCATCACGGACTTCGGCGCGGTGCCGGACGCCAGCGAGCTCCAGACCGAAAAGATCCAGGCGGCGATCGACGCGTGCTTCCGGCGCGGTGGCGGCGAGGTGCGGGTTCCCGCGGGGACGTTCCGTACCGGCGGCATCCGGCTGCGCTCGCACGTGACGCTGCGCCTGCTGCGGGGTTCGGTCCTGCGCGGCAGCCGCAACCCGGAGGACTACTTCGGTTATCTCGCCGACACCGTCGAGCCGCTCGACCCCGAGCGGCTGATCACCGGATCGGTCTGGCGGCCGGCGCGTGACCCCGAGCGCGACAACGCGTTCATCCGGAAGTCAGGCCGCCGCTGGAACAACGCGCTGATCCGCGCCCTCAACGCGGAGGACATCGCCATCATCGGTGAGGAAGGTGCGCTGATCGACGGCAGCGACTGCTACGACGAAAAGGGGGAGGAGCACTACCGCGGCCCGCACGCCATCGGCATGCACAACTGCCGGAACATCACCCTGCGCGGCTACACCGTGACGAACAGCGCCAACTGGGCGCACGCGATCTTCTTCAGCAAGGACATCACGGCCGAGAACGTCACCGTCGTCGCCGGCCACGACGGCATCCACCTCTCGTCCTGCGACAACATTTCGATTCAGCGCTGCCGCTTCTACACCGGCGACGACTGCGTCGCGGGGTTCGACGATAACAACGTTCTGGTGCGGGACTGCGACCTGAACACGGCCTGCAGCGGGCTGCGCTTCGGCGGCCACAACGTCCTCGTCGAAAACTGCCGCTTCTTCGGGCCCGCAAAATATCTGTTCCGCGGAAGCCTGAGCAAAGAGGAAAAGCGCACGGGCGTGGCCTCCGGCTCGGGGACGGGCCACCGCTACAACATGCTCAGCGCCTTCACCTATTACTCGGACTTCTCCCTGAACGTGCGCGAGCTGCCGGGGAATATCGTCCTCCGCAACTGCACGATCGAGAACACGGACCGCCTGCTGCACTACAACTTCTCGGGCAACGAGACGTGGCAGAAGAACCGCCCGCTGCGCGACATCCGCTTCGAGAACATCACGGCGTCCGGCGTGAGCATGCCGCTCGACGTGTACGGCGACACGAACACGCCGGTGATCGTCGAGATGAAGAACGTGGACTTCACCTTCCGCCCGGGCTTCGACGCCGTCAGCTTCATCCACGCCTGCAACTACGAGCGGATCACGCTGGACAACGTGAGCGTCAAAGGGGCGGGGAAGGCGCCGCTGATCAAAACGTGGAGCGCGGGCAAGGTCGAGCTGAAGAACGTCAAGTGCGACATCCCGGAGGAACGGAAAATCGTACCGGCGGCAGAGCCCTTCTACAGCAGGCCGATATAACTGCGCGCGAAAACCGCTCAATCCAAGGGGAAGACGATGCGATCCATGCGGGGGACGGCGGAAGACGGGGCCTGTGAAGGCGGGGCCCGAAGGTGTCGGCTTCTCAGCAACGCGGGCGCGGCGCTGCTGGCGCTGGGATTGACCGGGTTCGCCTCTTCCTGCTCATGGGAAAGCGGCCGCATGCCGGAGCGCACTGCAGGCCCGGCGTCGGGCGCCGTTTACAAGGACGCGGTGTGGGGCTTGGGCACGCGGATTCCGTCCGTCTTTCCCAACGGCACGCCGGCGCGGCCGGACTGGGTCCACAAGCTGAACGGCTTCTACCAGCTCCGCATCGATACGTTTGCGATGCCGCAGGGCGGCGAGTCGTTCATCGCCGCCGCCGCGAAGCGGCTCAGCTACCTGTCGGATCTCGGCGTCAACGGCATCCTCCTCAATCCGGTCGCCCTCCGCGGCGGGCAAGGGAAAGACCCTGCGTTCTACAATTTCTACGGCGTGTCCGATCCCGAGACCCTGGACCCTTATTTGGGGACGCCGGAGGAGTTCGCGCGGTTCGTGAGGCAGGCGCACGAACGGGGCTTGAAAGTCCTTCTCGACGTGGTGCCGCACGGCGTGGCCTTCGGCAGCCCGCTGCTCACCGCCCATCCCGAGTGGTTCAAGAAGGACGCGGGCGGAAAGATCGTCGGGACGTGGGGTATGGCCGACTTCGATTTCACGCGGCCGGACGTGCGCGCGTGGTGGATCGGCACGATGTGCGCGAAATGGGCGCTCCGGTACGATTTGGACGGCTTCCGCTGCGACTGCGAGCCCACGGTCTCGGGCTATGATCTCTGGGACAAGGTCAGGCTCCGGTGCGAGGCTGCCGGACATCCGGTTCTGGTCATGTCCGAGGGCCGAAGCCCCGAGCGCAAACTGGCTTATCACATCGGGCAGATGGATTACGCCGGCGACCGCTTTCTGGGGCTCGATCTCACCGACGAGGTGAAGGCGCTCGACCAGTCCTATTACGCCGTCGAGATCTCCTCGCACGATTACCTGAAGTTCACGTCCGAGGGGAGGCCCGTGGCGTTCGGCGCGCTGCTCTCGCCGTTCACGCCGCTTTGGCGCATGGGCGACGAGTTCAACGCGGCGATCGTTTACGCGACGGGCCGGACACCCGCCGGTCTCGCCGTCGACAAGGCGTGGGGGATTAGCGATCAGGCCGGAGAGGGGGCCGCGAAAGGGCGGTTCAGACCGTGCGCGCGCGGCGGATATCTCGCGCAGGATTTCGCGGTGAAAGGGACAACCGAGGTTTCCGTCCGCGTGAAGGCGGCCGGCAAGCTCCCCTCGAACAGGCTGAGGCTCACCCTGTTCCGCTCGGCCGCCTCATACAAAATGTCCGACACGGTGAAGGGCAAGCCGCTTGCCCAAGTTGCGTTCAGCGGCTTCGGAGACGGGGAGTGGCTCGCGTTGAAGCTCGACGCCCTCGCCTACGGACATTTTCTCCTGAGGTTGGACGAGGCCGAGGGGGATGTCGGCGCCTACGGGGTCGAGAACAGCCGGTACGGGGGCAGCTTTCTGTCTTCCGACCCCCAGGCGCTGGCGAACGGGTTCGACATGGATCTGAGGGCGACGACGTTCTCCCAAAAATACGGGGAGGTTCTCTATTTCGCGGACCTCGCTTGGGCGTCGCGTGAGAAGCCGGACAAAGCCCGTGTCCGCGAACGCGTCAAGCGGATGATCGCGGTGAGACAGCGTTTCGACTACATCCTGTCCCCGTTTTGTGCCCGGATGAAGGACCGCAATGTCGCCAAGGTCGAGTCCTCTGGGAGCGCTCTTCAAGCCTACGCGTGCTTTAGGGGCAACCAGGCGATCATCGTGGCCGGCAACAACGGGCCGGAGGCGCGCGCGGTGCATCTCAGCCTTCCGCTCACGGAGATGGGGCTGGAAGGGTACTCCGGTTACAGGGCTACGAGCCTGCTGGATGACGGGGCCGGTTTCCCCAAGCCTGTCGGGAGAGAGGTGCTCTCGCGGTTCGAGGTGGCGCTGAAGCCGTGGGATGTCGCGGCGTTTCTCATCGAAGGGGTCGACGGCTGGAACCGGCTGTACGAAAAGGCGCCTGACGCGGGGCAAACCGTTCCCTCGGGGTCGTCGCTGAGCCAGAGATTCAGCGCGGCCGCGCCCTTTTCCAAGTTGAGGGTCAAGGCGTTCGGCGCGGCGGCGGGCGGCGGGCTGCGCGTGTCGCTCGCGGCGGACGATGCGCGCCGAGGCGGGCGCGCCGTCGTCTCCTGCGACTTCCCCGCCTTCGCGGACTCCGACTGGCTGGAGCTCACGTTCAAACAGCTCCCCGCGGGCAACTACCGGTGGAGCGTGGAGGCGCTCGGGAGCGGCGACGGTCCGCTCGGTGTCTGGCGAACGGACGGCGAAGGCCGGAACCCGCTGAGCAGTTTTGCCGGGGACGCGCTTCTTTCAAACGGAAACTATATTGCTGAATGGCGGTAACCGGAGCCCGAATGTAAAGAGCGCGGTCCGCATCTTCACACCGCTGGCGGTGCGAAAATGCGGCGAGCAACGGATTGCGCTGGGGGCCTCTTTTTTGACATAATTCCCCCAACCTGTGTTCCGGGGTGGAACACGGGGATAGCAGAAAAGGGGTTATCCGTCATGATGCAGTTTTCTCGTCGCAATTTCCTCAAGACCGGCGTTGCCGGTTTGGCTTTGGCGTCCATGCCGTCGATCGTGTGCGCCGCTTCGGCCAAGCCGCGGGTCGGCGTGCAGCTCTACTCGGTGCGCAAGCTGTGCGAGAAGGATCTGGTCGGCACGCTCAAGGCCATCAAGGAGATGGGCTACGCGGGCGTCGAATTCGCGGGCTACTACGGCAAGAGCGCCCAAGAGCTGAAGAAGATGCTGGACGACAACGGTCTGGTCGCGTGCGGGACGCACACCGGTCTGGACACCATCAAGCCGGCGAATCTCGCGAAAACCATCGAGTTCAACCAGACGATCGGCAACAAGTACCTGATGGTGCCGGGCATGAAAGTCGAAAACACGGCCCAGGGCTGGATCGACACCGCCAAGCTCTTCTCTGACGCGGCGGTCACGGCCAAGGCAGCCGGCATGTATGTCGGTTATCACAACCACCAGCACGAGTTCAAAGACAAGTTCGACGGCAAGTGCAAGTGGGATATTTTCTTCAGCAACGCCTCGGCGGACGTCTGCTCGCAGATGGACGTCGGGCACGTGGTCTCGGCCGGCGAAGATCCGGTGGCATGGCTTAAGAAATTCCCGAAGCGCTCGCGCACGCTGCACGCCAAGGAGATCTATCCCGGTCCCGGCATTCTGGGCCAGGTTCCGGAAGGCAAGCAGGGCGTGAAGTGGGACGAGGTCTTCGCCGCGACGGACGCGGACGCCGTGACCGATTGGTACATCGTCGAGAGCGAAGCGGATCCGAACACGCTGGAGAAGATCCGCGGCTGCATCGACTTCCTCAAGTCCAAAGGCCGCGCGTAAGCAAAGCTGAAAAGACGCATAAAAAAGAACGGCTCGCCCGTCAACCGGGTCGGCCGTTCTTTTTTTGCTCCATTCGTCGAGCCGTCTTTTAGATCAGGCCGCGCTTGATCATCACTTCCGCGATCTGCACGGCGTTCTGCGCCGCGCCCTTGCGGATGTTGTCGCCGCAGCAGAAGAGGGCCAGGCCGTTCTCCACGCTGGGGTCGACGCGGATGCGCCCGACGTTGACATCGTCCCCGCCGCCGGTGAAGAGCGGCATGGGGTACTGGCTGTTGGCGAGGTCGTCAATGACCTTCACGCCTTCCGTCTTGGAGAGGATCTCGCGGGCCATCTCGGGGGTCATCGGCGCGCTGAACTCGGCGTGGATCGCGATCGAGTGGGCGTAGAAAACCGGCACGCGCACGCAGGTGCTCGCGACCTTCAGGTCCGGGCAGCCGAGGATCTTGCGCGACTCGAAGGTCATCTTGGCCTCTTCGGTCGTGAAGCCGGGCATGTCCTTCTTGGCGCTGCCGATCTGCGGCAGCACGTTGAAGGCGATCTGGTGGGGATAGGCCTTGACGGCCAGCTCGCCGCCGTTCGCATAGGCGCGCACCTGCTGCTCCAGCTCCTCGATCGCCGCACGACCGGTTCCGCTCACGGACTGGAACGTCACCGCCGTCATGTGTTTCAGGGGAACCTGCTTGTGGAGCGGCGCGATGCCCATCAGCGTGATGATGGTGCTGCAGTTGGGGTTCGCGATGAAGCCCTGGTGCTTGTCGAGCGCCTCGGGGTTGATCTCGGGGACCACCAGCGGCACGCGGTCGTCCATGCGGAAGTCGTCGCCGTTGTCGATGACCACGCAGCCGCGCTTGACGGCCTCCCAGCCGAACTGCTTGGACGCGCCTTTCGAGCCCTCGGTTCCCGCGAACAGCACGATGTCCAGGCCGTCGAACGCTTCGGGCTTGGCTTCCAGCACATGGAACGTCTCGCCCGCCACCTCTTCGTCGCGCTCACGCGTGGCGAGGATGCGGATCTCACTGGCGGGGAATTTCCGCTGGCGGAGAACCTTGACCATCTCCGTGCCCACCGCACCGATTCCGACCAGACCGACTTTGTACTGCTTCATGTGCTGTCCCTTTTGATTGCTTTGAAAAACGGCGCGAAATCTTACCACAACGGGCAAAATGCGCAATGCGTAAGTGCCGTTACAGTTCTTTGATCCGGACGCAGCGGAAATAGATCGCGGCGTTGCCGTGCTTGCCCTGCAGGCCGATGCGGCCTTTGGTCGGCAGTTCCGCCCAGGGGCGGCTCAGCCACGGCGGGATGTCCGAGCCGTCCGGGTTTTTCTTGGCCGAGGTCCACTGCGACAAGTCGGTGTCCACCGTGATCTCGCCGTTCACCGCCACCTTGATGCGCTTGCCCTGCGCCGTCACGGTCATCCGGTTCCATTCGCCGGCGGGCTTCACGTTGTTGACCTTGGGCGCGAGGTGCCCGTACAGGCCGCCGTTCTTGGCGAAGGGCTGCTCCTTGCCCCAGTGAGGGTTGTTGTCGTCGAGGATCTGGATTTCCACCGTGTTCGGGATCCAGTTCGCCAGGTCGCTGCCGTAGATCAGCACGCCGCTGTTGGCCGCGGGGTCGCAGGTGTACTCCAGATCGAGCACGAAATTCTCGTAGTTGCGGTCAGACCAGATCGCCTCGTCCTTGTTCGCGGTCAGGTCGCCCTTCCCGTTGATGAACCACACGCCTTTCGTGAAGACCGCATTGCCCAGGTCGAGGTTGAAAAGCGAGCGCCAGTTGCGCGAATCCGGATGCACGCTCTCGCTGACCAGCACCGGGCAAGCGGAGCACGACGCGCCAGTTGCGCACGGCTTGGCCCCGCACGATTTATCGGATGAGACCAGGGCGCAACCCGCGGTCAGCACGACACCGGACAGCAACGCCAGAGAGACGCTTTTCATTTTTTTCTCCTTCGTTCAGATTGAGACACGTCCAAAAGCTTACGGACCCGCCGCCTGAAACACAATCCCAAACGTGGCTAGCGTGAAGAGGGCGGGCGGTTTTCCGGGGCGGCGGCCCACGCCGCGTTCGGCTCCGGCCCCATCACGAAGCGCAGCGTGCCGCCCGCCGCGACCTCCGCGTGGGTGATCCACGCGCGGTCCAGCGGCCGGCCGTTCAGCGTCGCGGACTGGATGTAGCGGTTGGCCGGCGAGTTGCCGTCGGCTACCACCGTGAACGTGCCGCCGGCGTAGAACTTGGGATCCAGCCGCACGCTGACGCGGCTGAAGACCGGGCTGGTCAGCACATACATGCCGTCGCCGGGGCAGACCGGGTGCAGGCCCATGGCGGAGAGCACGTACCACGCCGACATCTGGCCGACGTCCTCGTTGCCGCAGAGCCCGCGCACGCCGGTGCCGTAGGCCTTTTCGCAGATGCGGCGCGTCCACTTCTGCGTGAGCCACGGCTGCCCCGCATAGGCGAAAAGATACGCCACGTGATGGCAGGGCTCGTTCGGGTGGTTGTAGTAGTCGTTCCAGAGAAAGTCTTCGGGCGTCTGGTCGAAGAAGGCCGTCAGCTCGCGCAGGAACGCCTCTTCGCCCATCAGCCCCATCAGGCCGTAGACGTCGTGCGGCACGAACCAGCCCTGCTGATAGGGATTGCTCTCGACGGTGCCTTGGTTCTGTCCGGTCTTCCCCCGCCAAGGCATCCAGGCGGCACTCCCGTCCGACGCGTTCTTCAGGCGCGTGCGCATCCATTTGACTTCCGGGCACCACACGTTGGTGTAAGCGCAGGCGCGGGCCGCGAACTCGGCGGCGTCTGCGGGTTTGCCAAGCCGCTCTGCCAGGCGTCCCATGCACCAGTCGGCGTAGGCGTACTCCAGCGTGGCCGACAGGCTGCCCGGCGTGAAGCCCTCGGGGCCGTTGCGGAATTTCTGCACCGTGTTGCGGCACTGGCGGTACGCCTCCTCGACGTCGTAGCCGCGGATCCCTTTTTCGTAGGCGTCGAGAATCACCGAGACGGCCGGATTGCCGATCATGCAGCCCGAATAGGCGTTCAGCAGCTCCCAGCGTTCGAGGTAGTTGCGGCCGCTGAGTTTGGCCATCTGCACGAGCGAGTTCACCTCGTCGTTCACCACGTCGGGACGGATGATCGTCAGCAACGGGAACTGGCTGCGAAACACGTCCCAGCCGCTGAAGATCGAGCGGTAGACGAAGCCGTCGGCGCGGTGCGTTTGGCCGTCCGCGCCCACGTATTGGCCGTCGACGTCCGACACGCTGCGCGGATCGATCAGGCAGTGATAGAGCGCGGTCGCGAAGATCTCGCGCTCCGCGTCGCTCCCGCCCTCGCAGTCGACGCCTTTGAGCGCGTCGGCCCAGCGGGCGCGCGAGCGGGCGCGCACGCCGTCGAAATCCCAGTCTGGAATGTCGTGCGCGAGGTTGGCGCGCGCGCCTTCGGCGCTCACGTACGAGAAGCCGGCGCGCAGCAGCACCTGCTCGTTTTGGGTGGTGGGAAATTCGACGAAAAAGCCGGTGTTGGTGCCCTCGTAGGCGCACAGGCCTTCGAACACGCGCTTCTGGTCCCAGACGCCGAAGCTGCGGATCGGCTTGCTGAACACGGCGCAGAAATGTTGCCGGAAGGAAACGTGGCCTGCGCCGCGGCCCCAGCCGCCGTCCTTCTCCGAGCAGAACATGAAGCCCTCGATCGTGTGGTCGTCGACGATCTTGACGGACTGGAGGCTGTGCGTAAGCCACCTCTCCTTTTGGCCGATGCGGCGTCCGAGGTCGATCTGGATGCGCGCGGTCGGCGCTTCCGGGAAGGTGAAGCGGAGGATGCCGGCGCGGGGAGCGGCGGTGAGCTCGGCCTGGATCCCGTAGCGCAGCAGGTCGACGCGGTAGTAGGCCGCCGAGGCCTCCTCGCGGTCGTGGCTGTAGGCCGACTTCGCCAGGTCGCGGTCGAGCTGGCGCGGGCCGCTGGTCGGCATGACCTGGAAGTTGCCGAGGTCGCCGTACCAGCCGATGCCGCTCATGTGGGTGAAGCTGAAGCCCTCGAGGGTCTCGTGGTGGTGCGAATAGCCCGGGCCGTTGTCGCCGCCGGTGATGGTGTCCGGGCTGAGCTGGATCATGCCGAAAGGAGTCGCCGCGCCGGGGAAGGTCTTGCCGAGCCCGTGCCCGCCGTAGCCGTCCAGCGTGATCGCGCCGATCATGGGGTTGATACAGTCCACCATCTCTTTTGCGCCGGCGAACGCCGAGCCGATCCCCAATGCGATCTCGGCGCATAAAACCAAGCGGAAACAGCCTTGACGGGCAGGCGGGCTCATAGTTTATCCTCCCACTGCGCGGCGCGGCCAACGGCTTTACGCCATCCCGCGAGGTGCCGCTGCCGTGTGTCTTCGTTCATCGACGGGGTGAAACGTTTTGCGGCCGGCCGGGCGGCCATGCTTTCCAGCGACTGCCAGCCGAGCGCCAGCGCCGCCAGCGCCGCCGCGCCCGAGGCGGTCGTCTCCATACAGGCGGGGCGCTCGATGCGGCAGCCGAGCGTGTCGGCTTGGAACTGCATCAGGAAATCGTCGGACGAGGCGCCGCCGTCCACGCGCAACACGGCGATCGGGTGCGCCGCCTCGGCCCGCATGGCCGACACGACGTCGCAGCACTGGTAGGCGATCGCCTCCTCGGCGGCGCGGATGATCTGGCGGCGCCCCGTGCCGCGCGTCATGCCGACCAGCGCGCCGCGCGCGTACATGTCCCAGTGCGGCGCGCCCAAGCCGGCGAAGGCGGGCACGAGGTAAACGCCGCCGGTGTCGGGGATGGAGGCGGCGATGCCGCCCGCGTCGGACGCGCGCGCCAGGATCTGCAGCTCGTCGCGCAGCCACTGCATCACCGCTCCGCCCATGAAGACGCTGCCCTCCAGCGCGTAAGACGGGGCTTCGGGCCGGGTCTGGGCGTTGAGCGTCGTCAGCAGCCCCTGCCGGGAAGCGACGGGATCAGCCCCGGTGTTCATCAGCAGAAAACAGCCGGTGCCGTAGGTGTTTTTCACGTCGCCGCAGGCGAAGCAGCCCTGACCGAAAAGCGCGGCCTGCTGGTCGCCGGCGATGCCCATCACCGGCACCTCGCGGCCACCGAATTCGGGCAGGCGACAGAGTGCGGCCGCGCCGGAAGAGGGGACCACGGTCGGCAGCATGGAGGAGGGAATATCGAAAAGCGCGAGCAGATCCTCGTCCCAACGCAGCGACCGGATGTTGAAGAGCTGGGTCCGCGAGGCGTTGGTGAAATCCGTGACATGCGCGGTGCCGCCGGAGAGCTTCCAGATCAGCCACGCGTCGACGGTGCCGCAGAGCAGGTCGCCGCGCCGGGCGGCGTCCCGCGCGCCGTCGACGTGGTCGAGAAGCCAGCGGATCTTGGAGGCGGAAAAATAGGCGTCGAGCACAAGCCCTGTCTTCTCGCGGAGGGCCGGCTCATGGCCGCCCCGTTTCAGTTCCGCGCAGAAGTCGGCCGTGCGGCGGCACTGCCAGACGATGGCGTTGTGGAGGGGCTGGCCGGTGCGGCGGTTCCAGACCACGACCGTCTCGCGCTGGTTCGCCACGGCGAGCGCGGCCACGTCCGAAGCGTCGCAGCCGGCGCGTGCGACCGCTTCGTTCATGACGGCCCGCTGCGACGTCCAGATCGTTTCCGGATCATGCTCGACCCAGCCCGGACGCGGGTAGAGCTGCGGAAACTCCTGCTGCGCGACGGCGCGCACCCGCAGATCGCGGTCGAAGAGCATCGCGCGTGAGCTGGTGGTGCCTTGGTCGAGCGCGAGAATCAGGGATGCGTTCGTCATCGGAGAGCCTCCTTCTTCACGCCCGTGGCATGTCGGTTGCCGGCGGCGGGGAGCGCGGCGGGCGCAAGGTCGCGGACGCCGTGCCCTACCGGTCGATCAACGCCTTCATCTCGGGCGTGATGACGAGGATCTCGAAATCCTTGAACCACATCTCGACGTTTGCGCCGCCGTGCAGCTGCAGGCCGACTTTGCCGCTCTTCTCGCAGAGGGGGTCGACGATGTCGACGGTCCGCTGGCCGTTCAGGATCTCCACGATGCGGTCGCCGCAGACGGCGGTGCAGGTCGTGTTCCACCCCTTGGGGTTGCGGACCTTGGCGATGAACTCGTCGTCCCGCGCGACCCAGCCGCGGCCCTTGGTTTTGTCGCCCGCCGTGTGCCAGAGCGCGGAATCCTTCTCGTTGCCCGCGATCTCGTTCTGGAAGCCCTTGAGCAGCCACGGCGTATTCACCTCCTCGGCGCGGAAGTAGAGCGCGCTGTTGCCGCCGAAAAGCTGGTAGCTCACCCGGACGATGAAGTCGCCGTAGGCCTTGTCGGAGACGACCAGCCCGTCGCGCTTCTCGTCCGACTTGTGTTTGCCGACCAGATAGCCCTCGGCCTCGTTGAACGACCAGTTGTCCGGCAGCACGAAACGGGCGTCCTTCAGCGTGGATTTCCCGTCCGCGCCTTTCACGAAGAAGGGCGTCCACCGGCTGGTGCCAAGCTCTTTGATGCGGATGTTGCGCCAGCGCGCGCAGACGTTGCCGTCGGGATTTTTGGTCGCATGCACCTGGAGGCCGATGAAGCCGCTGAGCGACTCGCCGTCGAAGAGGTTGACGACCGGCACGTCGTTGAGCCAGGTCCGGATGGACGGCCCGACGCACTGGATCTCCATCTTGTTCCAGTCGCCCTTTTTGTAAGCGGCCGAAGAGGTCACCAGCGTTCCGGTGGCGGTGTTGTCCAGCCAGATCCGGCCGAACTTGAAGCCGCGGCGGCCCTCGTCGTAGATGCGCGCGACGCGGTCAGGCTCGCCCGCGATTTCGGACTGGTACCCGAAGACCGTTTCCGTTTTGTCGGGATTCGCACGCACCGCAGAGCGGAACTGGACTCCCGAGTTGCCCGCTTCCAATTTGAACTCCACCCGCAGGATGAAATCCCCGTACGTTTTTTCCGAGCAGAGGAAGGTGTTGCGCTTGGCGTCTTTGAAGCGGCCCGCGATCGAGCCGTCTTCGACCGCGTAGGTCGATTCACCCCCGTGCCGCACCCAGCCGTTCAGCGTCTTGCCGTCGAACAGCGGCACGAACCCCTCTTCGGACCCTTGGGCGCAGGCGGCCCAAAGCAGACATCCCGCCAACATCGTCTTCTTCATGCGATTCCCCCGTTTCGTGAGTTTAAAACACCTTGGAAAAGGTACTCTTTCGCGCCGGGTTTTGTCGATGTAAAACATGACGCTCCGGCTCCGCCGGCTATTTCATGCTCGGGAGCACGATGCCGCGCAGAATGATCTTCTGGCAGGCGATGAAAACGATGGCGGTCGGGATCGAGACGAGCACGAAGCCGGCCATCACGGCCCAGGGCTGGTCGCCCAGCTGCTGGCTCATCTGATACATCCAGACCGCCAAGGTCCAATGGCTTTGTTTCTGGCAGACCAGCAGCGCCCATTCCCAGCTGTTGTAGGCGCAGACGAAGGCGTTGAGCGCGTTGACCGCCAGGATCGGCGTGGTCATCGGCAGCGTGATTTTCATGAAGATCTGCCACTCCTTCGCGCCGTCGATGGCGGCCGCTTCGTACAGCTCGCGCGGCAGGCCGTCGAAGAAGCCTTTGAGAATGAAAATCGAAAGCCCGTTCGCGAGCGTGGGCAACACCAGGGCGGCGAAGGTGTTGAGCAGCCCCAAGTCGCGGATCAGCAGGAACCCCGGGATGGCCGTGACCGCCGCGGGGAACGCCATGGTCGCCAGCAGGAAAAGCAGGATCTTTTCCGCGGAGCGCAAACCGAACCGCGAGAGGGCGTAGGCCGCGAGGGGGTTCACCGTCAGCGTCGCGAGGATGGAGAGCACCACCAGCAGGACCGTGTTGCCGAAAGCCTGTCCCCGCAGGAAGAGGAATTCGCTCACGGTCCGGTAGTTGGCGGCCATGCCCGCCAGGAAATCCCGCCAGCCGCGCTGCTTGAATGTCACCGCGAGCGCTTCGCGGATCGGGAGGCGGGACTCCTCGATGCGGGTCAGGGACCAGCCGTAGGCGCGGTTGACGCCCTCAAGCGATCCGTAGGCGTCGAGCAGAAAGCGTTGCCAGGACTGTTCCGCGCTGAGCATCGTCAGGTTTTCGAGCGGCACCTGCGGGATGAAGTTGCGCCAGAGCGTGCTGTTCTCGTACTCCGGAAGCCGGATCGTTTCGAAGGTCGCGATCGTCTGTCCCGTCAAACGTGCGTAGGCCTGGACCGTCTTGCAGGTGTCGCGCACATAGGCCTGGTAGGCGCGTTCGAGAGCGGGCGTGACGTGAACGCGCAGCAGCCTGCGGGGGTAGGCCTCGCGCACGAACGTGTCCCATTCGCGGCGCAGGGCCGGCGGCGCGGCGCGCGGCAGCGGGAAAGGCAGCGTTTCGAGCGCGGCGCAGGGCTGCCCTGCGAGGCGGGCGTAGTCCGCAGCGGTGAAGGGCTGGCCCAGCCGGGCCTGCACGTCGGGACGCCGGAGGTAGGCGAGCCAGAGCGGGCGCGATTCGTAGGGCACCGTGCGCGTCATGGGCGCGACGCCCCGGTCGCGGTATGTGCGCTTGAACGCCTGGTAGAGCTCCATCTTGGGGTCGTCGGCGGGATAGTCCCAGCCCGCGTGGTGCAGCGGGGCGCGCTGCTGGGCGATCATGCGGATGCCGAAGAAAGAGCTGTAGCGGATGAGCCACTCGCGGTTGAGCCGGTCGAGCGCTGCCTGCCGCCGCTTGGGGACCGACAGCTTCGCGAACGCCGCGGGATCGTCGGCGCGCACCTTCTCTTCGAAATGGGCGCGCACGAACCCCGACACGTCGCGGGCGTCAAAATGGCAGACGCTGTTGCGGATGTCATAGCCGCGGTTGAACCGCGCGTAGTCCGTCGCCATCCGCTGCCACCGCGCGGCGGTCTGGGGGTCTTCGAGTCCCCGCAGCTGCGCTTCGGCGAACCGACCGCAGCCCGCGCGGTCGCGCGCCACGATGATCCAGCTGCCCCAGTGCGCGGGCGCGTCGGGGTAGACGTCGGAGGGGAAGCGCGGATAACAGGTGGCGACATAGCGCATGAAGCGGTCGGGACGGTCCCACAGCGCGCGCACCACCGGCGAGAAGCGATAGTAGTCGTACGGTCCCGTCAGGGACGCGGCGAACATCACGAGGAAGGGCCAGACCATCGTGACCCCGCCCAGGGACAGCGCGGAGTAGACCAACGCCAGAAACATCCGCGCCTTGGCCGTCTTCCGCTCGACTGTGAGGATCACCGCCACGATGGCCGATACCGTACCACAGTTCCGGGATGAGCGGCAACGACTGTCGGCCCCCGGTTCCTCGGAATGAACCGCCGCTGCACTCCTTCCGTTTAACCATCCGAACCAATCGATCCGGAGAGACGATGAAAAAAAGCACCGCCGCCTGTTTGTCCTTGCTGTGTGTGGCGTACGCCCGCGCACAGACCACCAATCAGCCCCCCGTCGATCTGGGGACCATCGTGATCGAGGGGACCCCAGTTTCGAAGTATCGCGCCGAGACGGTCTCGACCGCCACCCTGTTCGATGCCAAGCCCGAAGAGCTTCCTCTGACGGTCGACGTGCTGACGGAAGATTTCATCGATGAGATGAATCCGACGGACCTGCACGACCTCATGCGCTATGAGCCCGGCATCTACACGGGCGGCAAAAGCGTGCTCGACGCTTCGTCCGGCTCCTACACGCTGCGCGGCAAAGGCGGCAGCGAGGCCATGCTGGACGGAACGCTTCCGCTGGCGGGGCCCATGGGCGTCTTCATGGATCCCACCGCCTTCGAGAGCATCGAGATCGCGAAAGGCCCCGTCGGCGCCACCATCGGGGGGCAGACGGCGAGCACCAGCGGGTCGGGCGGCTCGATCAACCTCATGCTGAAGCAGCCCCGTCAGGACGTGGACTTCAGGAACGTCATGACGCGCGCGTCGTTCGGCGCGGACAGCCAGCGCTACCGTCTCGGCTACGACATCAACGAGAACGTGGTCGGAGACAAGCTGGCCGTGCGCCTGCCCGGCAACGTCGAATACGGCAAACCGTACTGGATGCCGGACTCGTACCGGTGGCGCGAATCTTTTTACATCGCGCCGTCTGTCCTCTGGAACATCCGGGACGACTTGCGCATCGGCTTCAACCTCACCTTACAATACACCGACCAGCCGGGCTATCAGGGAATCCCGATGTACAAGGGCGAACCGCTGGCGGGATACGACTGGGATACCGACCTGTCGAGTTCGCGCATGCGCGACATCTATATCGGGGCGACCGCCCAGTCCTATGTGGAGTGGGACGCGAACAAGGTGTGGACGTTCCGCACCGGCGCCGGCGTTTCGCAGGCGGACGTGGAGTTCGAGCACATGGGCTCGTCGGCGTTCGCGAACACCTCGGTCGCGACCACCGATCCCCGCTACGGCACGATCAACACGTCGCTGACGAAACGCTATGATCATCAGGAAGGCGACATGCGCTACCGCCGCTACAACGTGTATGAGCGCGCCACCGCGACCTTCGACACGGGCCCGCTGGAGCACCAGACGGTTTTTCAGGGCGACTGGTCGCAAAAGGAATCCCGGGGACGCAGCTACTTCGCCTCGACCGCGGACCTGGACGAAGGCTCCCTCATCGACACGAAGACGGCGACCGACTCCGAAGTCCACAAATACGGTTTTCTGGCGCAGGACTATCTTTCGTGGTGGAAATTCCGCCTGCTGGGCGGCTGCCGGTTCGATGAACACCAGAACGATAATGGCGACACGGGGGAGGCCGTCAGTCCCCGCACGGGCCTCTCGTTCCTGCCGACGGAGTGGCTGGTCTTCTTCGGCAACGTGTCGCTGACCGAAGCGCCGAAACTCGGCTATCAGAAGAGCTCCGCGGAGTATCTGACCTCCGACTGGCGGGCGACCCAATACGAGACCGGCGTCCGCGTCTCGCCGGTCGACACGCTCTGGCTTTCCGCCTCCGTGTACAAGATCGAGCAGGAGAATCTGCCGACCTTGATCGATGGCTCGACGCTCTATTACGAGGAGGAGGGCAAAAACGAATCGCAGGGCTTCGAGCTTTCCATGACCGGCAACATCACCGAAAACTGGTCGCTCTTTACGGCCTATGCCTATAACGAGTATGAGGACCTGTCTTCCGCGGCGACGGTCAGGAAGTTCGACCGCTATCCGCCACACGCCGTCACCGCATCGACCTCATACCGGATCGAAACGGGGCCGCTCGACGATGTCGTGCTCGGCTTCGGCTATCGGTACCGCCACAAGAGCCTGCACACCATGCGCGGCAGCTACATCGGCGAAAACTTCTACAGCGACGAATCACACGTTTTCGACTGCTCGGCAGACATCCCGCTGCGCAAGTTTGGGGGCCCCAAGAACGTGACGTTGTCCCTGGCCGTCAAAAACATCTTTGACGAGCAGTACATCGAATCCAACCGGCATTACTACCAGTGTTTCGCCGGCGATCCGCGCACGTTCGAGATCGCGCTCCAAGCGAAATTCTGATCTCTGGGCGAGCGGAGCGGTTCTCAGGCGGGGACGGCCCGGGGTGGCGTCCCCGCCTTTAACGAGTATGAGGACCTGTCTTCCGCGGCGACGGTCAGGAAGTTCGACCGCTATCCGCCACACGCCGTCACCGCATCGACCTCATACCGGATCGAAACGGGGCCGCTCGACGATGTCGTGCTCGGCTTCGGCTATCGGTACCGCCACAAGAGCCTGCACACCATGCGCGGCAGCTACATCGGCGAAAACTTCTACAGCGACGAATCACACGTTTTCGACTGCTCGGCAGACATCCCGCTGCGCAAGTTTGGGGGCCCCAAGAACGTGACGTTGTCCCTGGCCGTCAAAAACATCTTTGACGAGCAGTACATCGAATCCAACCGGCATTACTACCAGTGTTTCGCCGGCGATCCGCGCACGTTCGAGATCGCGCTCCAAGCGAAATTCTGACCGCGATTGAGCGGGGAGGCTTTCAGGCGGGGACGGCCCGGGGTGGCGTCCCCGCCTTTTTGAGGCGCATCCGCTCCATGGTCAGGCGGAGGATGGTGGTCACATTCACGATGGCGATGATCGCCTCCAGCACCGTTCCGCCGATCGAGCCGCTCAACCCGTTGTTGACCAGCCACAGCAACGTGCAGACCAGCAGCACGATCCGCATCGGGATGCCGCGCATGCGGAAGATCGCCACCGTCGCCAGGCACGACGCCGTGACCGGCAGCCAGCCCGTGACGCTTCTGGCGAACGTCGTGCCGATCACGACGTTGACGGCGAGAAAGACCGCGATCCAGACGGGCGCACGGGTCTTGATCGACGTCAGGTTACGCAGGCACGAGACCGCCGCGCTGCCTGAGGCCGGGTAGTTGCCCAGCAGGATGAAATGCACCACGTAGGCAATGCTCTCCGCCGCGATCAGCACCTTCAGGCGCGTGTCGTTTTTTTGAAGGAACGCCGAAACGCCGAAGATCAGCGCGACATATCCTAAGATCTGAGCCGGCGAAAAAAAGGAGCCCGCAATCATGCCAATCTCCGGAAATTGAAAGCGCGTATGATGCGGGTTTTCGCACCGCTTGTCCAGCCTGCTCCCGGAGCATGGGTGTCACAGGTTGCCCACGTCGACCCTGATGTCTTCGGTGTCCGTTGCGGTGGCATGCCATTCGGCCGCGCCTTCCCACGCCTCTTTACTGCTGGTCGGCAGATAGCGGTAATACACCATCAGCTGCTGCACAATGTAACAGGTGGGCATGATCGGCTGCAGTCCGATGTGCTGGTCTTCGCAGCGCCAAAAGCCGACCTCGTGTTCCTTCCCCTCCGGATCCTTGTATGTGCCCCTCTCGATCTCCTGCCCTTTGACGTAAACCTCCTTCATGGCTTTGTTCCATTTCTCCCAGCGCTTGCCGCCGTGGTTGAAGAACACCATGGTGGACCAGTAGTTCGAGCGCACCGGACAGCAGGCGATGTCGGTCGTGCCGAGGGTCGGCGGCGGCCAGATCTCGTCCAAAATGGCCATGGTCTTCTCGATGATCGGATCGGCGATGGAGCCCAGGTACTGCATGCCGACCACACCGATCATGAAGTGCCAAGTTCCTGTCCGGCGATAGTTCGCCCCGGGCGGGCCGAAGTGATCGCTCGAGAAGCCGCCCAACTCGCGGTTGCCCTGCGCCAGATAACCCTCTTTCAGTTTCTTCAGCGCCTCCTCCAACCCTTCAATCTTGATGTCGCCCAGTTTCGCCGAACGCAGCGCCATCACGCTGAACGTCATGCCCAGCAGGTCCGGCCGCGTCGTCCCGTCACCGTCGCGGCCCGGCCCCCACTGGGTGACCGCCAGCCGGTCGACCAGTTCCTTCAATGAGCGGACCGCCACCACCTTGAGGTTCGGATTCTGCGTCATGCCGTAAGCCTCGGCCAGCGCGTGCGTCGCCATGGGATCATGGCGCGGCTGCCGCATCAGGAACTCGATGGCCCGCTGCACCGTCTGCCCGAACTCCGGCGACGAGCCCGGAATCTCGCCGTGCGCCAGATAGGCCAGGATCGCGAGCCCTGTGCTGCCCGTCCCCTCGCTTTGCCCGTTCCACCCGCCGTCATGGCGCTGCTGCGTCTTCAGCCAGCGCAGGGCGCGCATCACGGCGTCCTCCGTGTGCTTGTCGCCGCCGAAGCGGCTGAGCGCCTGTCCGCGCGTTCCCGTGTTGCGGTTCGCCCCATAGATGTTCTTGAGGATGACCGGGCTTTTCACCGTCATGACCGCATCGAACGTCTGGGGGATCGGGCTCAGGGTTTCGGCCGTCGTCGGCGTGGGCGCCTGGGTCTCGATCCGCGGCGACTCCAGCGCGAGGTCGAGATGCGTGTCGAGCGTTTCCTGCGGCTGCTCCTCCAGCTCCGGCTCGACCGCTTCCAGCTCGCGGGCCTCTTCCGCCTCCATGATCTGTGTCTCGACGACCCGGTCGTTCATGGTGCTGCCGTCCGACATCACCGCCAGCAGGAAGGCGGCCAACACCGGAACGCCCAGCGCCGAAACCGGTGCCGAGAGCCGCTGCAGCTCGATCTGCGCCTCCTTGTATGCCTTGGTGTCGCGCGGGCGACAAAGGCCTTTGAACAACACCCGCACGCGCTGCGCAAGGGTTCGATCCGAATAGGCCACCGCGATCCCGTCCAAAGCCACATCGATGTCAACGTTTGTCATGGCCACCGCTCCTTACTTGAAGGTCACGTCCAGGGCCAGATTCCTGACCTCGACGACCAACCCGGCTTTATTGCGCCCCTTGGCCCTCACCAGCACCTTGTTCGCGCCAATCTTCACGGCTTCAGGCGGCACGATGAATTTCTGACACCCCGCCTGCTTCTTGAGCAACGCAAGCTTGCGGCCGTTCAGCGCCACTTCGAGGTCCGTGCCGGTCGGGATGACCGCCTCCGTGGTGAGCAGCAGTTCGGGAATGATCGACCGTTTCTTCAGCTCCGCCAGATTGTCCCACACGTTCAGCGTGAACTCGGCGCTGCCCGACTGGAGCTTGGCGGGCCGGTAGGAGGTCAGCTCCGACAGCGTGCCGTACTTCTCCCACTCCTTGAGGAAACGCCCCGCATGGCTCATCGGCCGGTAACTCACGAAGTAACGCTTGCTGAGCGCGCTGATCTCGCCGACCTCGCCGCAGAGCCACTCCCGGTAACGCTTGATGTCGCCCCGGCGCCAATCCTCATCATACCGGTTGGCAAACAGCACGCCGTCCGCGCCGGCGATGCGCGCTTCCGCGACGCGGGCGCGGTAGGTGTCGGGACACTGGCGCGGCAGGCGGTCGTCATCCACATGCCCGCCGCTGTCGTTGCCGACCCAGATGCCGCTCTCGTCGAGCGAGGCGTAGAATTTCACGCCCGACTTTTTGCAGAGGGCCGACATGTAAGTCCAAGGATTGAGCTGAAACGGCCCCCCCGCGATGACGATGTCCACCAGCTTCTCCGCCAGCCACGCTTCCAGATCGATGCCAATGTCTTTCGCGTACGGCAGCGAGTCCGGCACGCGCACGGCCAGCAGAATCGGCTGACCCCGCTTCTGCCCTTCGGCTTCCGCCGCCGCGCGGATTCGGCGCAGCAGCTCCGTCACCAGCTTGCGCTCTTGGCCGCTGGCCTTCTCCCCCCATGCGACGCTCTTGAACAGCTGCGGCTCGCGCATGAAGTCCAGGCACAGGCCGTCGATCGCGTAAGCGGCGCACAGGTCGCGCGCGTTCTCAAAAAACTTCTCGCGCACTGCCTGCTGGCCGTAATCGACGCCACTCCACACCGCGTACGGCGGTTTTTTCTTCGCGTCGCCAAGCAGCACGTCGGGGTGCTGGATCTTGAACGGCGGAAACAGATAGTTGTCCCAATTGAAGGGCGGCGGGGGCCTGGCGAAGTCGTACTCGGTGCCGTGATGGGTGTTGTTCAGGCAGAGGGTGGCGAACAGTTCTTTGCGGTTGACTCTGCACCAGGTTGCGACCACGCGCAGCGGATCGGTGTCTGCGGCGATGAAAGCGCCCAGCACATTCGTGTTGTTGGCCAGCCACTTCGAACCCAGCGGCTGCCGGTCCGCAAGGTCGGCCGAAGGGATCTTGGCCGAGAGATAGGCGAAGCCGGAGACCGGCGCGTAACAGAGCGTGTCGACCTTGCTTTCCTTGAGCGGCGCGATCCGCTGGTCGAGAAAGGCCTGCACAGAGAAGGGCTGATCTTTCGGCCAGAAGAGCGGTTCCTCGCCGCCGTTGTAATAGATCACCGTACGCGGGCGGTTCACGGCCGCCCTGCGGCGCTCCGCCCAAGGCGCGTTGTCGGCCGCGGTCCAGAGGGGCAGCACGGACAGCAGACAGAGGGTGGCAGTATTCAGCATGTTCATGGGTGTCTCCTTGTTTTGGTTTCACCCCTGATACGCACCCCGTGCGCCGCGCCTTACGCCTTTTTTCTGCCTTTATTTTGCGTCCCGGCGTGAACCTTTCGCGGCCGGCGGCGTTCAGCCGGAAGCGGCCCATCCATCGCGGCCTGCGGCAAAAAAAAAGAAGGGACAAGCGCGAGTCTTGTCCCTTCCCGACGAACCAGGGCGGTTGCCTGCTGACAGACGTCATTGCACGGTCAAGCCGCCGGTCTCGTCTTGTTTGCGCACCAGCCAAATGATCGGCGGGACCGCCATGGCGACGCACAGGGCAAAGGCGAATCCGATGCCCTGCAGGATCGTCAGCCACGGGATGCTGAGCGAAAGCGGCAGGCCGCCGAACATCATCCACGCCCGCGTCCAGCCGGTGAAGGTCCAGCCGATACAGAAGCCCGAAATGAGGCTGAGCACGATTCCGCAGGCGCCGGTCATCAGGGCCTCGCCCAACAGCAGCCGCCCCAGCTGGCTGCGCGTCATGCCGATCGCGCGCATCACGGCGATCTCCTTGGCCGCCGCTTGGAACGAGGCGATCAGCAGGGTGATGACGCCGGTTGAGAGTACGACCAGCGACCAGAACGGCACGCGCGCCATGTCGCCGATCAGGTCGGCTCCATGGGCGATGGTCCCGTCCGCGATCTCGTCGCGGTGGTGTACCCGCACGGTGTTTTCGTCATCAATGCGGATCGCCTTGCGGATTTCCGCCTCCAAAAGCTGGCCGGCGGGCAGCGCGCCTTTCCTGCTGTATTCCTTGCTCAGGTTCAGCCAGAGAAACTTCGTGGTCTCTTCGTTGCCGCTGAGGCGGCGCGCGTCCGTTTCGCTCACGAAGACCGGTCCCATCGTGCCGCCCGGCATGTTGTTCTGTCCGCGCAGCTGCGCGCGGGAGGTGACCAGATGCCAGTTCAGATCAACGACGCCCGCGATCTTGAAGGTCTCGGTCAGGACCGGGACGTTCTCTGTGCGGTGCCCCGTTTCCGGGCCGCCGCGCGTGCCGCCCAAACGGCCGGGACCTCCCATGTCCGGACGCCTCCCCCCGTGTCCGCCGCGCATCGGCGGGCGCTTCACGACGCTGAGGTCATCGCCGACGGTAAGGCCCGTCTCGCGGGAAAACATCTTGGTGATGAGGCACGCCCCGCCTTTCGCGAGCGCGTCGGCCGCCGCCTGACGCTCCCCCGCGGCGAAAATGAACGGTGCCAGCGGATGTTCGCCGCCGAAGGCCGCTTGGGGCTCGGCCCCCATCAGCAGGACGTTGGGGCTGATCGGCAATTTTCCCGAAACGCGCGCCACCCGTGCGGTGAGCGCGTCCGGCAGGAAGAACTGCGCCGCCTCGATGTTCAGGCAGCGTCCGCGGTCCACGCCTTCCAGTTTGGCCACGGTGTCCGCCGCGTCTTTTGCCACGCCGTTGGGCAGCACCGACACGATCACGTCCGGAAACTCCTGGCTCGGGATGAACGGCGCCGTCATCGATGACCCCCAGATGTGGATCGCCGAGAACGATCCCAGGCCGACCGCCAAGGTGATGACCATGCCTGCGGTGCGGGAGAAGTGCCGGCTGATGCGGCGGTGCAACAGCTTGGGGTCAAGCCCCAGCACCGCGCTGGCCGCCGGGCCGGTCAAACGCTCGACGAGGCGCACGAAGAACGGCAGGAACAAGAACAGGCCGAGGAAGTGCAGCGGCATGCCGACGGTCAGCAGCAGCACGCTCCGGGTCATGGCCGAGATGGGCATCGGCAGCGCGAAGACCAACATGGGGAAAAGCAGAATGAAACCCAGCAGGGGCGACCGACGGGGCGACCAGCGCGAGGCCGAATCCGCGTCTTGATCCTCGACCAGCGCATCCAGCGGCCTGATGCGCATGGCGCGGCGGCACGGCCAGTGCAGGCTCACCGCTGTGATCACGGCCACGCCGACGGCGGAGCAGACGGGGGTTATCCACCCCAGCACCACGCCTTCGGGAAAAGCGTCCGCCGTGCGGCGCACGAAAACGGTCAGAACCGCCCAGCCGCTGAGCACGCCGACGGCCCAGCCGCTGCTGGCAATGACCAGCCCCTCCAGCATGACCACACGGGCCACCTGCCGGACCGTCATGCCTGCGGCGCGCAGCAGGGCCAGCACGCGGAGCTTCTGCTCGACCCCCACGGTCAGCGCATTGACCAGCATGCAGAGCGCGGTCAGGACCGATAAGGTCAGCAGCAGCGGGGCCTGGCGCTTGAAATTCTGCAGCTGGTCGCTGGCGTAACCCGCCTCCACGTCCTTGCGCTCAACCGCGCTTAACGCACCGTCACCCTGCTCGGTTCGCGGGGACACGCGCTCTCGGCTGTCCGCATCGTCCGTTTTGGAGGGCGAACGTTCTCTTGGGCCGTCGCGATTGACACCTTCCTGTGCCGCTGCGGCGGGATACGACCGTTGGCCAAGGAGTGCCGCGTTCTTGACCGCCGCCTTTACCGTCTTGCCGCCCGCGTCGCTGCGGAGCCGGCAAAGCAACAGGTTCGGCCGGGGATCGAACGTCCCGCCCGAGGCCTGCCGCATGGCGCCGAGGGTGGCAAAGGCGGTCGGGAAACCGTTGACCGTTTCCTTAAACTCGATGTGTGCGCTGATCTTGGCCGTGACCGTGCCGTACGGGGTGATCATCACCAGCGGCGAGCCGAGCGGCGGCAACGGCAAGCGGCGCTTTTCGAAGACGGCGGAGCAGACGGCGACCGCGGGCTCCGCGCTGGCGGGATCGGGCCAAGTGCCGGTGACGTTCGCCTCGGCGTAGGGACAGCCCGAGGTCGAGGCCAGCACCAGGGAGGCCATCAGCGGCGGCCCCTGCATCACCCGCCCGTCCGGGCGGAAGTCCAGCGTGGTGCGGATCACCTTGCACGGCAGCGTCGCCTCGACGTCGGGCAGCGCCTGGATGGACGCGACGACATGGGGAGGAATGCACGCCATCATCTGTTCGCGCGAGGGGCGCATCATCGCGCCCATGGCCTTGCGGTCCATCTTGACCCCGACCTGGCCGGTCGAGACCCAGCAGGAGTAAGGGGCGGTCATGCGCCGGACCTTCTCGCGGCTTTGGCCCATCGAGGTCGTGGTCAGACCGAGCGACCAGACCACCAGGCCCGTGGCCGCCGCGACGCCGAGGGTGGCGGTCGCAAACCGCATCTTGTCGTGTTGCAGACTCTTTAAAACCAGTTTGACGATCATGCTACGCCCGCCTCACTTCTTCATCGTTTCCAGATAGCGTGCCGACACCAACGCCGCATCGTGGTCCGTGTCGAAGCAATCGGCGAACTGGCCGTCCTTCAGGAGGTGGACCCGTTTGGCGGCGGCCGCCACCACGGGATCGTGGCTCACCATCAGGATGGTGCAGCCCTCTTCCTCGTTCATGCGCCGCAGCAGTTCGCAGAACGCGCGTCCCGCGGGCGAGTCGAGGTTGCCGGTGGGCTCGTCCGCCAGCACGATATCCGGCCGGGTCACCAGCGCGCGCGCGATCGCCACGCGCTGGCGTTCGCCGCCGCTCAGCTTGAGCGGCACGTGGGCGCGGCGGTGGGAAAGCTCCAGCTTGGCCAGCAGCGCGTCGATCGCCCGGCTGTCCGGCGTCTTGCGGTCCAGCAACAGCGGCAGGGTGATGTTCTCTTCCGCCGTCAGGGTGGGGATCAGGTTGAAGTCTTGAAAGATCAGGCCGATACGGCGGCGGCGGAAACAGGTCACCTCGTTGTCGCTCATCGCCGAGATCGAGACGCCGCCCACGTCGATCTCGCCTTGGTCCGAAGAGATCAAGCCGGCGAGGAGGTGCAAGAGCGTGCTTTTGCCCGAACCGCTCGGCCCCATCACCGCATCAAAAGCGCCGCGCGCCAAGGAAAAGTTCACATCGTGCAGGACGGTCACGCGGTTTGTCCCCTCGCCAAATCCTTTGCTCAGGTTTCTGACCTCGAGCGCCATCGTTCGTTCAGTCGTCATCGTTTCCATCTGTTCCTCTTCGGTCTTGCGAGGTTCGGCTCGCCTTTGTTGTTTCATTAAACGCCCCGCGGCGCGGCAACGTTCACTCGTGCGCTGTGTTTGCGCCTGCGCCGTTGCCGTTCGATTGTGAGGCGGTGCGGGCCGGGCGATGGTTTTCGAAACGGCTGGGCGTCCGGGCATGAACTTTCCGCGGGGCCGGAGCGTTATATCGCTCTGGAGGCAAAAAGTGATGAGACAGTTGATGATGGCGGGTGTGTTGGTCGCGGGCGGCGTTGTGGCGCAGGCCGCGGAGAGCGCTTTTTCCGAAACGCTTCAGGAAGAGGCGCGGGCTTCGATCGTTAAGGGACTGGCGTGGCTCGCGGCCAACCAGACGCCCGAGGGGTACTGGTCGGACGAAAAATTCCCGGCCATGACGGCCCTGCCGCTCTGGGCCTTCGCGGGCGCTCAGGCGGCGGCGTATACGGCGCAGGTGGACAAGGCCGTGATGTTTATCCTGAGCAAGGCGCAGCCCGACGGCGGCATCTACGTGCCG
>CAZOIS010000060.1:0-25476 GCA_964579865.1 uncultured Lentisphaeraceae bacterium
ATTTCGCACTCGAAACTCTTCCGCCGATGCCGTATGATATCAATCACTTTTCACACGCATACCTAAAGCCTGTTTGGGAGATAACCGATGCGACCGTTGACGTTCCTTTCCGCCGTTTTCCTTTCCGCCTTCGCGTTCGGCCTTTTCGGCTGCGGGAAAGATTCTTCAAAAAATGCCACCAGGCCGGCAGAGCAAGCCGTGACGCCCTCACCCGACCACATCGTCGCGATGGTGAACGGCACCCCGCTCACGTGGGCAGACATGGAAAAACGCGCCACGGGATACCTCAAAGACGACGTGGAAAACAATCATCTCGTCATCCCGACCAACCGCATGGAAGAGGCCAAAGAACATTTTCGCCGCAACTCGATCAAGGCGTTCGTATTCAAGACCATCATGATGGAGGAGTGCGCCAAGCAGAACATCCGGTTGTCCGAGGCCGACCGGCAGGAAGGGCTCCGCAACCTCGCCCTCTCGCTGAAATCGCGCAACTGGACCACCAACGACTTCTTCCTCAAAGGTCCGATGGGAGAGGCCATGATGCGACGCGAATTCGAGGACGGGCTGGCCATCGACAAGCTTCTGAAAATCAACGTGCGCAACAAACTCAAAATCAGCGACAAAGAAATTTCTGACTCGACCGCCATGCTCGAAGCGACCAACGACCTCCGGCGCATTAAGCTCGAAGGCGTGCGGAAGCAACTGCTTGACGGCGCGAATTTCGAAGATGTCGCGCGCAATGTGTCCGAGTGTCCGAGCGCGAAGAAAGGCGGCGACCTCGGCGAGTTCGCGCGCGGAAAAATGATCAAGGAGTTCGAAGACGCGGCCTTCGCCCTGGAAGTCGGATCGCTCAGCCCTGTGATCAACACACGCTTCGGCTACCATATCCTCAAGGTGACGGCCCACACCGCCGCAAAAGCCGCAACGGGGTCCACCCCCGCCATCCCCGAGACCGTGCGTGTATCTCACATTTTGATAAAGCACGTGCCCATCGACCGCAAACGCATCACCGACAGCATCCTGCGCTCCAAATACAACGCCGGCGTTGCGGATTTCTTCCGCGAGTTGAAGGCCAAGGCGAAGATCGAGTGTTTGCTCTACAAGGACATGACCTTCTAGCATGGCCGCGCAGACGCTTTCGTGACGTCTCGTAACGGACAGGGCCGGCGACGCCAAACAACGACGCTCAGCGTCGCGCAAGAAAGCGCGGAGGCGGAGCGTCGTGTTTTCTCATCAGGGAGCCTCCGGATCACCGTGCAACAAACGTGTAGCGTCCGGACCCGACAAGGAAGGCCATGCGGCCGCGATCGGATGGCACCGGTTTCACATCGGCCACGACATTCTTCGCATCGGGCTTGACCGGCAGGTAAACGAACGCCTCGGTATTGACCGGAACCTCGACCTCCAGCGTGAAAACGCCGCCCGCCTTCTTCCAGCTGCTGCGGATCACGCCGTACGGAGATTCGTGCTCGGCGTTGACCCAGCCGAGCCCCTCCACGGGTTCGGGCGCAATCACAAACGACTTGAACGCCACCGCCGCGGAGTCCGCTTTCTGCGCGACCGGCGACACCCCATCGGCGAGCCGGATACCGGCGAGATACTGATAAAACCAGGCGGAGACATCGCCGAACATGATGTGGTTCCGCGAGGAGCCTTCGCCCCAGTCCTCCCAAAAGGTCGTGGCACCGCGCTTGATCCACGCGCCGTAGGAGGGGGCCTCGTCTTTCGACGCCATCGCGTAAGCGAGGTCAGTCCGTCCCGCGTCGCTCAATGTCCGGAACACGTATTTTGACCCCAGGATGCCGAAATCGGGAAACCCCTTAGCCTGTTCAACCGCGGCCACGAGTTTGGCTTCGACCTTCGTACGTTCGGCCGCGGGCACCAGGCCCTGATGCAACGCACAGCTCTGCGCCGTCTGGCTGCCGATCGAATACACGCCGTCGCCCTTATACAGGTTTCGCGTATACGCATCGCGGATCGAGCCCGCCAAGGCCGCGTATTTCTTGGCATCCTCCGCCCTGCCCAGCACTTCTGCCGTTCGCGACACGATCTGCGCGTCGAGATAGTAGTAGCCCGTCGAAGTGACTTCCGTCGGCGTCTTGGTCTTCACTGGAATCCAATCGCCCAGCCCGTGCGACACGAGGCCGTCCTTCGCGCGTGACGTCATGTAGTCGACATATTTGCACATCGCGACATAGGCGTTTTCCAGCACGCGCGTATCGCCCTGATACACGTAGAGCATCCACGGGATAATCACGAGCGCGCTGTCCCATGCGGGCCCATTTCCCCAAGTGTACCCCCACCCGCTCGTCGGCACGATGCCCGGCAGGTTGCCGTCGGCGCGCTGCTCGTCGATCAAGTCGTTGATCCACTTCTCGTACGCCGCCGTGTTCTGGAAGTTATACATCGCGAGCTCGGAGGCCAGCGATGCATCGCCGGTCCAGCCGTTCTTTTCGCGGTGCGGGCAATCGGTCGGATACCCGTTCACAAAGTTCGAGCGGTACGCCCACAGGATCGCCCGCTGCAGTTTGTTGAGCAAGTCGTTCGAACACGCAAACTGCCCGGCGTCGGCGAAATCGGTATGCACCACGCACGCCGCCACCGTGGCGGAGGTCGGAGCTGCCTTCAGACCGCTGATCTCCGCATACTGGAACCCGTTGTAAGTGAAACGCGGCTCGTACACCTGCTCCGCACGGCCGTCGCACACGAAACGGTCGGTCTGGAACCATCCGCCAGGCAGCACGCCAAACGAGGCGGGATACCGGAAATGCGCGTCCGTCCCCTTCATGCTGAGGCTGCCGTCTTCATTCAGCTTCTCGCCGTATTTCACGGTGACGACGTCGCCGGCCTTCTGCCCCGCGATCGTCAGCCGAATCCAGCCCGCCATGTTCTGGCCGAAATCCACCAGCCACACGCCGGGCTTGCTCTCGCGCACCGCCACAGGCTTGAGGGTCTGCGCGACCACCGTCGGCGGCAAAGCCGCCGCCGTCAACGCGCCCGCCGGCGCGGGCACCACCTCGGCCATCACGACGGTCTTCACCAGATCGGGTGCGCCGTCCCTCGACTTGCCGATCACCTCGCCCTCGCGAATACAGTCGAACCCCATCGGGCTGGGAACCTGACGCCACGTGGCGTCCGAAACCACCGTCTCCCTTGTCCCGTCGGCATACGCGATCTCGAGCTGCGCGATCATGCGCGGAAAGTCGCGCCACGGCGCGTTGTCGAAGTTCCAGACCGCCACGCTGCGCACATCATACCAGCCGTGGCCCAGCAGCACGTTCAGGCGGTTTTCACCGCGCTTCAGTTGCTCTGACAGGTCATACGTGGAGTAGAGCACCCGCTTGTCGAACTTCGTCGGCGCAGGGTCGAGCACTTTGCGCCCGATCTTTTTGCCGTTGAGGCTCGCTTCATAAAAACCCACGCCGGTGATATGCAGCGTCGCGGCTTGCACGGCCTTGGAAACAGAGAACGTTTTTTCGAAGGCGGGCGAGACGGTCTCAAAGCGTCGCGTGATCTTGCCCCACGGCGGACAGTCCGGCGCGCCCACGACCGCCACCGGCGTCCAGGCCGCATGCGCAAAACCGTCCGTCTTCTCTTGCCATCCCGGTGCCGCCTGCGGCGAGCCGAACCATCCCTCGCCGGTCGGCACGACAGCGCCATTCGCGAATTTCAGCACCGCCAGCAGGCCCGTCGGGCCCACCTCTTTGTTCAGCACCGCCACCGCGATGAGATTGCGCCCCGGCCGGACAAATTTCGAGACGTCGACGAAGCGCATCACGCGCCAGTCGTTGAAATGGCCCCACGTTTTGGCCGCGACCTGGCCGTTGACGAACACCTCGTACTCGTCGTCCGCCGTCAGAGCCAGCAGCACCGGAGAACCCTGTGCGCCCTGCGGCGCGTCGAACACCCGGCGGAAATAGCGTTTTCCCGCGGCCGCCTTGACGAGGCCCACGGGGTCGCCCGTCCAAATCCACTGCGCGCCTGCGAGATCACAGTCCGGACGGGTTACGGCATTCGCGCCGATCCACTGTGCATTCCACGCATCACCCCGCATGACGCCCGTGATCCAGCGCGACGGAACGCTCCAAACGGAAGGCGCATCGCCCGTATTGTCCCACGCGCGCACCTTCCAATAGCAGCGCTGCGAACTCGCGAGCGGCGCGCCCTTGTAAATCACATTCAGCGACTGGTCCGACGCCACGCGGCCGCTGTCCCACAGATCGCCTTTGCCGCGTTGCAGATTCTCAGGCGAAGACGCGACCAGCACCTGATAAGCCGTCTGCCGCAAACCGCGGGCCTTCACGTCCGCCGCCACCAGTTTCCAGCTGAGGCGCGGGGCGGCGGTGTCCAAACCGACGGGATCCCGCATATATTCCACCGTCAGCGATTCCGGCGCCGCCAGCGAAGCGCCGCCTTGAGGTCCTCGCACGCAGCCGACCAACGACACAAAACAACACGCCACTGCCCAACTCCAGCATTTCATTCGTTCATCCCCTCTTCGCGTTTACGACAAACCAGCCCGTCCGGAAGGCGTGCCACCGCGGCCGCTTCACCTTTCGCCCCAGCCCAATTTCCGCCGCAGCACATCGCATGGATTGTAGCCGTGCAATTCAATGAACGGCACATTGCGCGGGCTGCGGACGATCTCGACCGTGTCCCCCTTCTGAAGAGGCACCGCATCGCGCCCGTCCAGGCTGACAACCATCGGCACCGCACACGACAACGCCCGGATTGCGATCCTCACGGTGTCGCGCGTCACCAGCGGGCGCGCCGTGAGCGTGTGCGGGCAGATCATGCAAATCACAAAAGCCGACATGTCGGGCAGAAGAACGGGCCCCCCGGTCGAAAGCGAATACGCTGTGCTGCCTGTCGGCGTGGCCACGATGATTCCGTCGCACAAAACCCGCGCCACCTGCTTGTCGTCGAGAAGCAACTCCAGTTCCACCGCATGCCCTGTTCCGCCGCGGCTCACGACCACATCGTTCAGCGCGTCGGACAACACGGCGCGCTCGCCCTGGAGGTGCGCCACCGCGACCGCCAGAGAGGAACGCGGGCTCACATCGTAGCGGTTCTCGCGCAGCTGCTGCAGCGCGTCGCCGAACTGGTGTTCCTCGACGCTCGTCAGATACCCCAGCGAACCGATGTTCAGTCCCATGAGAGGCAGTCCCTGCCCCGCGACTTGGTGCGCCGCATCCAGCATCGTTCCGTCCCCGCCCAGCACGACGACGGCCTCAACGCCCTTGGACGCGAACGCCGAGACCGGGCAGACGCGCTCGGCCGGGCAGAACGCCGCGGCACGCTCTTCCGCGAAGATCGTAAAGCCCATGCCGCTCGCAAGCGAAGCCACGTGCTTGATTGCTTCGACCGCCCGTGACTTCTCGAAATTCGTGATGACGCCGATGGTTTTCATAATCTTGTCCCTTACTATACCCGCATCGGGAAGAACAGACAAGCGAAGCCGGAAGCCAGATCCTGCATTCCGCCGTTGCGTCCGCGCACGGCAAAACGGCCGCGCCGCCTACGGCTTGCGCCACCAGGCCAGGAATTCGACGTTGCCTTCCGGGCCCAGCAGGGGCGACTGCACGCATCCGAGCCACGCGAGGCCGAGCGTGCCCGTGCCGAAAGCCTTGATCTCCCCGACGACCGCCTCGCGCACTGCCGGATCGCGCACCACCCCCCTCGGCACGTGCTCGCGCCCGGCCTCGAACTGCGGCTTGATGAGCGAGACGATCTCCCCGCCGCTCGGCAAAACGTCGGCCATTGGTGGCAGGATAAGCCTCAGCGAAATGAAAGAGACATCGGTCACCCCCATCTGCGGCTGCTCCGGCAGATCGGAAAGGCGCAGGTAGCGCGCGTTGAACTCCTCCATGACCTGCACGCGCGGATCCTGCCGCATCTTCCAGTGCAGCTGCCCCTTGCCGACATCCACCGCGATCACGCGCGCCGCGCCGTGCTGCAGGAGACAATCCGTAAAGCCGCCGGTGGAGGCCCCCACGTCGATACAGACCTTGCCCGCCACAACGAAAGCGGGGAAAGCCGCGAAAGCCCCCTCCAGTTTGTCGCCTCCCCGGCTCACGAAACGGGGACGGGCGTCGACGGTCAACGGCGCGTCATCGGGATATTTGTGGCCGGGCTTCGTCGCGACTTGTCCCGCCACGCGCACCTCGCCCGCCATAATCAGGCGCTGGGCCAGCTCTTTGCTCTCCGCCAACCCCGCCTTCACCAGCAACGTGTCCAACCGGTCTTTCACCCGTCCTCCGTACAGAGCGCGTTTAAGGAACGGCCGCATCATACCCCTTTACGCGGCCCTCCGACAACACGAAATACGGGTTGCTGACCAGCGGCAATTAACGGTAAGATGATCGCGTTTAAGAAGATAGGCATGATCCCTTATGAGCGAACAAGAAATCCGGTTCTTTTTTCTACTTTTCGCGTTTTTCGCGACCTTTTTCGGTGCCTGCGTGGGCAGTTTTCTCAACGTCTGCATTTACCGCATACCGCGCGACGAATCGGTGGTGACACCGCGCTCCCACTGCCCGCACTGCAACGCGATGATTCCCTGGTATCTCAATATCCCGGTCTTGAGCTGGCTCTGCCTGCGCGGCAAATGCGCTTCGTGTAAAGGGCCGATCGCGTTCCGCTACACGCTGGTGGAGATGATGACGGCCATGTTTTTCCTGGCGGTCTACATGAAATGGGCCGCGCCGTCCGCCATGCACATGTTGCCGATTTCTCATCCGCTCATCATTCCCATCTATTGGCTGTTCTTGGCCGGGCTGATCCTGGGCACCTTTGTGGACTTTGAGCACTTCATCATTCCGGATTCCGTCACGATCGGCGGCATGGTGGCAGGCCCGGTCCTGAGCGCCCTCGTCCCCGCGCTGCACGGGCAGGAACTGTGGTGGCACGGGCTGCTCCACTCCTGTCTCGGCCTCGCCGTCGGCTTCGGCCTGCTCCACGCCGTAGCGTGGATCGGCTCGAAGGCGTTCAAAAAGGAAGCCATGGGATTCGGCGACGTCAAACTGATGGGCGCGATCGGCGCGTTTCTCGGCTGGAAGGCCGTGCTCTTCACGGTTTTCGCGTCCTCTCTGCTGGGCAGCCTCAGCGGACTTCTGCTCATCGCCTTCGGCGGCGTGAAGCTGCAGAGCCGGATCCCGTTCGGCCCCTACCTCTCGGCCGCGGCCACGATCTGGATCTTCTGGGGGCCATCCCTCGTCGGCGCCTACATAAAGTTGCTGGCGCGGTAAGCGGCGCCGCGCGAAAGGATGACGGCATGTCAGGGAAGATTTACGTTTCCGCCAACGACTACGTCAGAGACTGTTTCCGGCTCGCGCGGATGGTGCTTGACTCCGGCTGGATGCCGGAAGACCTGATCGCGCTATGGCGCGGCGGCGCGCCTGTGGGCGTCAGCGTGCACGAATTCCTCTACTACCACGGGATGCGGCCGCGCCATCGCGTTTTAAAATGCCAGTCTTACACGGGAATCAGATCGCGGCAACAGGAGGTGGTGTTCGAAAACGCCGGCGAGATCATCGGCTCCATCGTCCCCGGCTCCAAGGTCCTCGTCATCGACGACATCTTCGACACCGGCAACACCGCGCGCGCGCTGTTCGACCGGCTCGCCCCATATCACGCGGACGTCCGGCTCGCCACGGTGTACTGGAAGCCTGGCGGAAACCAGACCTCGCTGAAACCCGACTTTCATGTGCGGGAGACGGATGACTGGATCGTTTTCCCGCATGAGCTGGACGGGCTGACCGCCGACGAGGTGAGGGCCAAGGATTCCGTGATCTACGAGTTGCTCCGCCCTTCCCTCAAAGGGCAGGCCGAATAAACTTCCCGTCCCTTTCAAAGTCCGCGCCCTCTGCCAGGCCGCTCAGTCCACATACAAATTCGGCGGTGGCGCAACGTGGTCGATCACGGCGCTGGGAGCCTCTTGAACGTTCGAGCCCGTCATTCTGAACAGGACGCGGACGCCGAACACCATGCAAACCAGCAGCAGGAGTCCCGCCCCGCCCACCGCCCAGCTCTGCTTCCGCGACAGTATCCCGGGCAGATTCCTGGAAACGCCGTCCTTCATATCTTCGATCCAGTCGAGGCACTTCCGCCCCACCGTCTGCATGCGCGCCAACGCGCCGTCTTCGCAAGGCTCCTGCTTAAGGGGCTTTCCCGAACATTCCCCGATGTTGAAGATCGGATGCTTCTGCGCCCCGCGGGCCAGCTTGGGCACAGCGCCTTCCGCGCGTTTCGACGCGGCCTCTTCCGGCTGATGGCGCGGCGGCTTAGAATGAAATAAATCCGGTTCGTCCGATTCCGCGTACGGCTCCTCGGGCTCGACCACAAACACATTGCCCGCCGCCACCTTTTCAGGGCGCGACGACATCGCCGCCTGCGCCGACGCGGGCTCAGGACTCGGCACAGGCGCCTCGCCCTTTAAAACCGGCTTTCCCGCAACGGGAGGAGTTTCTTCAGAGACCGTCAACGGCCGGACAGCCGGACGGGGCAGGACGGGCTGGCGCTGCGGAGACACCGGGACCTGACCGGACACCGTCCGCTTTACAGGAACCGGAGCGGCGGCAGGCGCCGGCTCAGCGAGGGGCTCCGGCTTCTTCGTCTTCACGGCCGGCACACGCGCCCCGTCGTAAAGCTCCATGAAATCCCGAATCAGCGGTTCGGGATCCAACTCGAGCAGCTCGGCGTAAAGCTTGATGAACCCGCGCCCGTATATCGGGGCTGCGATACGCCGGAAATCCTCGCGCTCCAGACATTCCACAATCTGCACGAGCATGCGAGTGTTTTCCGCCACATCCAAAGGTGTCAGCCCCTTCTGAACGCGCGCATTCCGCAAAATTTCTCCCAATGCCATGGTTCACCTCACCGTTCTGCTACACCGTAGCGTTCTCGTCCTCTTCACTCGTCGCTTCAGATGCCGGGCCCGCCTCGTCCGGCGTGTCGGAAAAACCGGTATTCGTCGGTATCTCGTTGTCCAGATCGACCAAGATCTCACGCGTTCCGGAACCGACCTGCGGCCCGACGACGCCGCGCGCTTCAAGCGTGTCCATGAGCCGGGCGGCACGCGTGTAACCGATTCCCAAGCGCCGTTGCAGCATCGTTGTCGAAGCCCTCCGCGTCATCCGGATCACCTCGAGCGCATTGGGCATCAACGCGTCATCGGCGTCCTCCTCGGCGGCCGTTCCCTCCGCCTCTCCGGCTGGGGTTTCCTCGTCCTCGTCCATCGCGGCGTCGGGGTCGGACTCTTTGATCTTGTCCAGTCGCCCGATCAGGGTCTGATCATAGCAGGGACGGCAGTGCTCTTTGACGAACGCCACCACCCGTGCGATCTCATCGTCCCCGACCCAGGCGCCCTGGGCACGCATCAGCTGAGACCCCTCTTTCAGGAAAAGCATGTCGCCTTTGCCGATCAACTCCTCCGCCCCGGGGCTGTCCAAAATCGTGCGGCTGTCGTTGGCCTGCGACACCTTAAACGCGATACGTCCGGGGATGTTGGCCTTGATCGTCCCGGTGATCACATCGACAGACGGACGCTGCGTGGCCAAGATCAGGTGGATGCCGACCGCGCGCGAAAGCGAGGTCAGCCGGCTGATCGCGGGCTCGACCTCCTTGCCAACCGCCGACATGATGTCCGCGACCTCGTCGACCACGATGACGATATACGGCAACCGGGCCGGCACATCATCGGGCGACGCCGCGGGCTTGGCCTCCGCTCCGCTTTCGTCGAACAGCTCTTCCTGCATCGCGACTTGACGGTTGTTGAATGCCACGATGTTCCGGCAGCCGACCTTCTGCAGGAGACGGTACCGCTTCTCCATCTCCATAATCGCCCACCGCAGTCCGAATGCCACTTTTTTGGGATCGTTGATCACCGGCACGAGCAGGTGCGGCAGCTCGTTGTAACAGGTGAACTCCACCCGCTTGGGGTCGACCAAGATCAGGCGGAGCTGTTCCGGCGTCCGACTCATGAGGAAACCGTTCAGGATCGCATTCAGGCACACGCTCTTTCCCGAACCCGTCGCCCCCGCCACCAGCAGGTGCGGCGCTTTTGCCAGATCGTAAATCAGGTCGTTACCGGCCACATCTTTGCCCAGCACCAGCGGGACCTCGAGCTTGCAGTGCCGCCAAGACTCGCCCTCCACCACCTCGCGGAACGTGACAGGGCGGGCGCGCCGGTTGGGGATCTCGATGCCAACCGCATTCTTGCCCGGAATCGGCGCCTGGACGCGGAGGCTTGTGGCCTCTAACGCCATCTGCAGATTGGCCGTCAGGCTGGCAATGCGTTCGACTTTGATGTTCGGTGCCGGACGCAGCTCATACTGCGTCACGACCGGCCCGGGGGTCGTGCCGACGACCTCGACCGGGACATTAAACTGTTTCAGCGTCTCGACCAGCACAGCCGCGGTCTCTTCGATGTTGCCGTGGTCCGCGGTCCCTCTCGGAATGGGATTGAGCAGCTCCACGGAGGGCAGCGGATAGTCGGCGAGATTGGGAGCCGATTCCACCTCGGCGGGCGCGGGCGGCGCGATGGCAGCGCGCTTCCGGACGGGCGGATCGGCCTCCGGCACAGCGACAGCGGAGGCCGCACGCTGCCGCTCCCGTTCACGCTCGGCCGCCGCGACTTGACGCGCCTCCTCGGCGCGGCGGCGGATCAGATCGGCCGCCTGCACGTAGTCCACGACCTCGCGCCGATCATTCCGGGCCCCATCGTTCTGCGCCGCCTGAGCCTGTTCGTCCTGAGCATCCAGCTTGCGCTGGCGCTCGGCTTTACGCGCCTCGCTCTCGCGGCGACGCTCCTCTTCGCGCGCCAGCCGCGCCTCATCCCTGGCGCGCCGGGCCGCTTCTTTGATGGCTTGCCGCTGCATCCGTTCGCGCTCGCGCGGCGTCAGGCCGTCATCCGCGACCGCAGCCGCAGGGGAAAGTCCGGCGTCGGGAGCCTCTCCGGCCGCCTGACGCGCTTCCCACCAGCCGGTCAAACGGCCCAACCCCGCAAACAGCGTGCGCAGTCCAATCGCCATGGCGAGGGCAAACAGCATGATGCTGATCATCAGCATGCCCCCGCCCACGGGGCTGAACCAGCGGGCCAACAGCCGGGTCATGATCCAATACCCGATGGCGCCCCCCGCATTGGGCTTGAGATTCAGCCGTTCCAGGGCGCCGTCGAAGACCGTGGCGCTTCCCAACTGCACCAGGCAACAGAGCGCGACGATGAAAAGAATCATCCAGAACGCGCGGCGGCCGATACGCACGATCCTGCCGTACAAAAGCATGCCGCTGAATACCAGCACGAAAACGGGCACCAGCCAGACGGTCAGACCCATCAGGCTGTAACCGATGAAGACCGACCATGCGCCCACGACCCCGATCAGATTCGCGGGCGGATCGAGCGGCGGCGCGTTCAACCATGAAATGTCGCGCCAATTGTACGTGATCAGGCTCAGCAGCGGGAACAACGCGATCGGGAAAAGCAAAATACCGGCCACGCGGCGGTGTATCCGCCGGTCGAGTTCGAGCCTGTCCTGCGATTTGTCTATAGAAAATTCGTCCATTTCAAAAAACCATCACTGCTTGTCTTGCGCGCCTGCGGGCTTTGAGGTCAAAGGCGGCAGCGCGACCGGAATCAGCTTAACCGTTGTAGGCACAGGCAGAACCTCGTCAATAACCAGTCCTTGCTGAACGTGCACCAGCACGGGGACCTGGTTCGTTTCCGAAATCGACGTCAGGGGAATGTTTCCGTTGACCGACGCGATGATTTGCCCGAACGTGATGGCTTTCACCACTTCCGAGCGCCCCGTCACCTCGACGTCCACCCACTGCGGATCGGTAACCCATCTGTTCGCCGACGCCGCCGGCTGAGACACAACGACGGGCACATGCTCAATCCGCGCCGTCGCCTTCTCGCTGATGATCATCACGTTCACAACCATGTCGGACGGCTCCACGACGGCATTCACCGCATCGCCGGGCGGATAGAGCCGGACGTTGGTCGTGAAAGACTGAGAGCGCCCTTCGACGTCGATGACATCCGTCTGGATCTGGACCTTTCCGGCATCCAGCGGGCTCAGCAAACGGCGCGACCCTTTCACCACCGCGTTCGTCTGCTCGTACACGAGTTGCACCCGGCCTCTGGCCTTGCCCTGCACGACGGGGGAAGCCACGGCCAACTGCAGAGACATCGGCACATCGAACTTCACGACCACAACGCTGGGCTCGATCTTCACGACCCGCACGCCCCGCACGCCCCGCAAGCTCGTGCTCCGGATCTTGACGGGGACCGTATCCAGCAACGAATTCTTTTTTTGTTTCGGCCGAACCAGGCAACTCGCCTTCGAAACGTCAAGCTTGCTCACTTCCGCATACGACCCCCGCAGCGTGATCTGGACGGAGCGGGGCTCCACCGACTCGATCGCCGCGCCCATGGTGTTCGAGTCGAAATCGGTCACGACGGGCACCGTCACGACCTGCAGGTGGCTGATCTCCGCACGAATCGCGAAATGGATCAGGACCGCGATGACCAGTGAGAGCAGCTTCCAGTAGCCGTTCTTAATGAAAACGATCCGGAGGAATGACATGACCTTATCGGGACGCATGGTCTTCCTCCTCCACGTCGTTCCGACGGCTGCGCACCAGCCGGATGACTTGAGCCGTCACCCAATCGGTCACAGTTCCTGTCCCCCGTGTTTCATAGGGCATGGCTTTCTTGAGCCACCGCAGCAGCACCTTCTCGATTTTCTCATCGCCGTAACGGTGAAGGCGGCCGTTGTGCGCAACAGAAATCTTGCCGGTTTCCTCCGACACCACCACGATCACCGCATCCGTATCCTCGCTCAGTCCGACCGCGGCACGATGCCGCATTCCCGAAGTGGCCAACTCGCCCTGGTTGGACACTGGGAAAAGGCAATGCGCGGCTGCCACGCGGCCGTCGCGAATAATGATCCCGCCGTCATGCAGCGGCAGGGGCGGCGTGAAAATAGAGATCAGGAGTTCGTGGCTGACCAACGCGTTGAGTTTAACGCCGGAGTCCTCGTAGCCGCCGAGCGAAATGCCCCGCTCGACAGCGATCAACGCCCCGATCTTCATTTTCGAAAGGCTGGTCACACACCGGCATAGCTTCTCAGGAACCGACTCCTGCCGCAACGCGAACTGCCTGTCGAACAAGCGCTGGCCTCCAACCAGCGCCAGCATCCGGCGGATCTCCTGCTGGAAAACCACCACCATGCTCAGCGCCAGATAGATCAGCAGGAAATAGACGACGCGCGCCAACACGTCGAAATTGAAGAGGTAGGTGAAGAGCAACAGCAAGACAACCAGCATGCAAAAGCCCAGCAGCACCTGAGCGTTACGCGTGCCTTTGACGAAACGGATGAGCGCATAGATCCCCATGTAAAGAATCAGGATCTGAAGCACATCGTTAATGCCGATCTGTACCCCATCGAACATACTACCGTCTCATCCCTTGTGCGCCTCGAACGAGGCGCCGTCGGCTCCTTGGGGTTTCACGCCCCCCGGCTCAAACCTTCTTTCGCCTTGTCCAACTCCCGAACCGTCGTCAACGCCTGACGGGTCGCCTTCACGTCATGCACGCGCACGACGGACACGCCGTGCGACGAACACCACACGGCGACACCGACACTGCCGCCGACACGCTCAGCCGCGACCGGTTCGCCGCACAGTTCACCGATGAACCGCTTACGCGACGCCCCGACCAACAGCGGCGCAATCCGGGCCAGGCGTTCCGTCTCCGCCAACAGCGCCAAATTGTGCGCCGTCGTCTTCGCGAATCCGATGCCCGGATCAATCACCACGCGCTCGCGGGCAATCCCCTGGGCCTCGGCATACGTCACGGCTCCCTTCAGCGCGTCTTCCACTTCGGCGACGACATCGCCGTAAACCGCGCACCGCGCCATCGTCTGAGGCGTGCCGCGCAGGTGCATCACCACAACGCCCGCGCCCGTCTCGCGCACGGCCGCCGCCATCGCGGCGTCGGCGGCAAACGGCATGATGTCGTTGACGATGCACGCGCCGGCGTCCACCGCGGCCCGCGCCACCGTCGGACGGCGCGTATCCACCGAAACCGGCACGCCGGACTGCTCGGCCAGCGCACGGATGACCGGCAAGACCCGCCGCAACTCCTCCGCCTCATCCACCTCTGCGGAACCTGGGCGCGTCGATTCCCCGCCGACGTCCAGCAGGTCGGCGCCCTCGGCGGCCAACTCCAAACCGTGCGCGACTGCACGACCGGCGTCGAACCAAAGGCCGCCGTCCGAAAACGAGTCGGGCGTCACGTTGACGATCCCCATCACCTGCGTCCGCGCAAGCGGAATCCGCCGGTCACAGCATCGCCAGACACGCTCTCCCGCCTCTGACATCATGCGCTCTCCACCTTCTCGGGATCAGGATCCTGCGGCAGAGGAGGGGGAACATCGTCCGGCCCGCCGGACGGCGCGGCAAGGGCCGGGGCGTCCGCCGGCTTCGCGACCTCCGTCGCTCCGGATTCTCCAACGGCAACCGGACCTATTTTCGTGGCGGCACGCTCCTCTTCGCTCAGGATGCGGCCGTCCTTCACCAGCTCTTCCACATCGCGTCCGTCCATCGTCTCGGCTTCGAGCAGATACTCGACCAGCCGTTCCAGCCGTTCGCGGTTCTCCGCCAGCATTTTCGCGGCACGCGCATAGGCGTCATTCACGAACCGCTCGACCTCCTCGTCGATCTTTTTGGCGGTGTCCTCACTGTAGGCCTGGTTGCGCGCCACCTCGCGCCCCAGAAACAGCATTTCCTGATTGTCGCCGAACGACTGGAATCCGAACACCTCGCTCATGCCGTAGGCGCAAACCATCTTGCGGGCAATCTCGCTGGCCATCTTAATGTCCATCCGCGCGCCGGTCGAAACGTCGTTCGTGTAAAATTGCTCCGCGATGCGGCCGCCCGAAAGCACAACCAACTGGTCGAGCAGCTCGTTCTTCGTGCGGTTGAGAACGTCGCGCTCCGGCAGCGACATGGTGGCGCCCAAAGCCTGGCCACGCGGGATAATCGTGACCTTGTGCAACGGCTCGGCATACTCGCACAACACCTGCAAGAGTGCGTGACCCGACTCGTGCCAGGCCGTGATCCTGCGCTCGCGGTCCTCCATCGCCCGGCTACGCCGCTCACGGCCCCACAGCACCTTGTCGCGGGCCTCTTCGAGATCGAAATGTTCCACGGCCTGCTTGTTGCAGCGCGCCGCCAGCAAAGCGGCCTCGTTCAACAGGTTGGCGAGATCGGCACCCGAAAATCCCGGCGTTCCGCGAGCGATACGGGAAAGGTCGGCATTCGGCCCCAGCTTAATCTTCTGGGCATGCATCTTCAGGATCTCCTCGCGCCCCGCCAAGGTCGGCAGATCGATGATGATCTGCCGGTCAAAGCGTCCCGGACGTAAGAGCGCGGGATCGAGCACATCGGCACGGTTGGTCGCCGCGATGATGATCACGCCCTCGGACGTCTCGAAACCGTCCATCTCGACCAACAGCGCGTTGAGCGTCTGCTCGCGCTCATCATGCCCTCCGCCGATTCCCGAAAACCGGCTGCGCCCGACCGCGTCGATTTCGTCGATGAAGATCAGACACGGCGCGTGCTTCTTGCCCTGCTCAAACATATCGCGCACGCGCGAAGCTCCGACGCCCACAAACATTTCCACGAAATCAGAGCCGCTGATGCTGAAGAACGGCACGCCCGCCTCGCCGGCGATCGCCTTCGCCAAGAGCGTCTTGCCCGTGCCGGGAGGCCCCATCAGCAATACGCCTTTCGGAATGCGTCCGCCGAGCTTCTGAAACTTCATCGGATCTTTCAGGAACTCCACGATCTCCTGGACTTCCTCCTTGGCCTCTTTGATTCCGGCCACATTCGCGAAGGTGAGTTTCTTCTTGTCCTGGTTCAACATCTTGGCGCGGCTTTTGCCGAAACTCATCGCGCCCATGTTGGCGGACTTGATTTGCCGGATGAAGATGAAGTAAAGGATGCCCAAAAACAACGCGATCAGGAGGAGCTCACGCAGGAACGGACCGAAGAAATTGCTGTTATAGACCAGCGGGCACGGGATCTGCTTTTCCAGCAGATACTGCTCCAGATTTTCCGAAGGGATCAGGTTGACGCGGAAACGCTCCTTGGACGCCCCTTTCTTCGTGCCGCGCAGATAGGTGATCCCACTCGTCTCGCGCACCAGCGAGACCTCCTCGACCAACCCTTGTTCCACCAGTCGGCGGAACTCCAGCTGGTCCATCGGCTTGAGTTCGCCCTCGGGCTTATAATACAGCATCCCCAGCATGAAGAGGATCAACATGCCGACGACCATCCAAGCGCCGAAGACCCGTTTCGGCGGCATGACTCCCGTGGCGTCCCCGCCTTCTTGCTTGTTTCGGGGCGTCTGCATCACCGGGGGAGGTTTCGGCATATCACGTTTTATCTGATTCTCATTAGACATAGGTTTTATATGATACGTTTTCCACAGCCGTACGGGCAATGCGAAAATCGCCTTTTATCGGGCCGTTGAGGAGTGAGGATAGCACGAGAGCGGGACATAAACCAGCCTCATGCGTTTCCGCCCGAAAAGCGCCCGCCCGGCGGACGACGTTTGACAGACCTGTCCGTGCATTGCTATCCTACCCCCCATTCGGGCGTTGCCCTGCATGTGGGCAGGCAAAGAAGTCCAATGTTGAAGGATCCTCCCATGAAACAAATGATCGCGGCGGCCGTCATTTCCGGTTCACTGACCGCAGCCCTCTGTGCGCAAACGGTCCAGGAACTCACGACGCCCGCCGTGTTTACGACGCCCGCCAACGAGACGCTCCACTACCGGCTTTACCTGCCGAAAAACATTCCCGCGGACAAAAAGCTGCCCCTCGTGCTCTTTCTTCACGGTGCCGGCGAACGGGGCACCAACAACGTCAGCCAGCTTGTCCACGGCGTTCTGCCCCTGATCCGTTACGGCGAGGCCTCAAACGATCCCGCCATTCTGCTGGTGCCGCAGTGCCCCGCGAAAATGCAGTGGGTCGACGTGCCGTGGAGCGCGCCCCGCCACACCATGCCGGAGCGGCCGTCCCTCCCCATGCGTCTCGCGCTGGCGCTGGTGCACGAAAAAATCGCCGCGCTGCCTGTTGACCCGTCCCGGATTTATGTGACGGGCATTTCCATGGGCGGCTATGGCACGTGGGATGCGATCCAGCGCGAACCCGCGCTTTTCGCAGCGGCCATGCCGATCTGCGGCGGAGGCGACACCGCCTGCGCGCCGGCCATCAAGCGGATCCCCATCTGGACGTTCCACGGCGACAAGGACGGTGCGGTCCCGGTCAGCCGCGCGCGCGATATGACACAGGCGCTCGAGGCCTGCGGAGGCAAGATCCAATACCGCGAATACCCCGGTGCAGGACATGACGTCTGGACCCGCACATACAACGACAACGCTGTTCTCGCCTGGTTCTTTTCCCAACGACGCCCCTAGGATTATTCGAAATCATCCCGCTTTCATACCGCACATCCCGACACGCAAAGGAACACATGCCTAAAACCGAAGTGGCCACCTTGACGCTACGTGATCAAACGCTCGACCTTCCCCTCGTCACGGGGTCAGAAAACGAAGTCGGGGTCGACATCTCTTCGTTGCGCAAAAAAACGGGCGCCATCACCCTCGATTACGGCTATATCAACACCGGGTCATGCGAAAGCGCCATCACCTACCTGGACGGCGAAAAAGGGATTTTGCGTTACCGCGGCTATCCGGTCGAAGACCTGGCCGCCAACTCCCGTTTCGTGGAAGTCGCCTTCCTGCTGATCAACGGCCACATGCCGGACCCGCAGGAGCGCGTGAAATGGTCCAGCCTGCTGAACCAGCACTCCATGATCCACGAGGACATGCGCCATTTCTTTTACCGTTTTCCGGACCGCGCCCACCCCATGGCCATCCTGTCGGCCATGGTCGTATCCCTCTCAACGTTCTACCCCGAACTTTCACAGCACCGCCCCGACGAACCGGAGGAGCAGATCAACATCGCGGCCACGCGCCTGATGAGCAAGCTGCGCACGATCGCGGCCTTCTCCTACAAGAAATCGATCGGCGAGCCGTTCGTCTATCCGCGTCACGACCTCAAGTACTGCGCTAATTTCCTGAACATGATGTTCAGCTCTCCCGTCTGCCCCTACGAGATCAAGCCGGAGGTGGTCAAAGCCCTGAACATCCTGCTCATCCTGCACGCTGACCACGAACAGAACTGCTCCACCGCCGCAGTCCGCTTGGTCGGCAGCGCGCGCGTCAACCTCTACGCTTCGGTTGCGGCCGGCGTCTGCGCCCTCTGGGGGCCGCTGCACGGCGGCGCCAACCAGATGGTGATCGACATGCTCGAAGATATCCGCGACAGCGGCAAAAGCGTTCGGGACTACGTGGAGTCGATCAAGTCTTCGAAAGGCCGCGAACTGCTTTACGGCTTCGGGCACCGCGTCTACAAGACTTACGACCCGCGCGCGAAAATCATCAAAACCTGCTGCGACAATCTGCTCAAGGTCTTGAAAGTCAACGATCCGCTGCTGGACATCGCCCTGCAGCTTGAGGAAATCGGGCTGCACGACGACTACTTCCTCTCGCGCAACCTCTATCCGAACGTGGACTTTTACAGCGGCATCATCTACCGTGCCATCGGCATCCCCAAGGAGATGTTCACGGTGATGTTCGCGCTCGGGCGCCTGCCGGGCTGGATCGCACACTGGAAAGAGGCCCGCGAAGACCCCCGCTTCAAGCTCCAGCGTCCGCGGCAGATCTATGTCGGCCCCAACATGCGCCATCTGCGGGATGAGGACAAGACCAGCGCGATCTCGTAGCCGGTCTTGCCCTGATCTTTTTCACAGCGCCGTGACGTAGTCGAGGCATTTCTTGGCCGACTCGAATGCGTGCTCGGGGTCACTCTCGTGCTCAATGATATAGCAGGTCGTCCCGCCGACTTGCTCGCAGAGCGCGAAGGCGCGTTTGAAATCCACCGTGCCCTGGCCGAAAACCGCGCCTTTCGGACCGCCGTGCTCTTTCAAGTGGACGCTGAGAGACCGTCCCGGATAACGCGCGATCAGCTTGTAGGGATCCCCCCCGCCGCCGAGACAGTTTCCGAGGTCGATTTGGTGCACGAACGCCTTCGGCGTGTGGTCGAAAAGAACCTCCCACGCCGTGAGATCGCCGTCGATTTTTTTGAAGTCGCCGCCATGCGCGTGGTAGCCCACATGCAGACCCGCAGCCTGCGCGGTTTCGCTCGCGCGCGTCATGATCTCCGCGATCTTGAGGCAGTTGTCCTTCGCCTCCATCTGCTTGGGGTCGATCCACGGCACGATGATGTAAGGGCATCCGATCGTCTTGTGGAAGTCGATCGTCTTCTGGATCTGATCCGGCTGCACCAGATTGTAGGCGGTGTGCGTGCCGAACACCTTGAGCCCCGCGTCGTCGAGCAGCTTGCGCAACTCGGCCGGCTTATCGCCGTACGGCCCGTAACCCGCGAACTCCACGCCGGAAAAGCCGAGCTCGGCCGCTTTCTTTATGATGCCCGCGAAATCTTTCGCGCCCTGCTTACGGAACGAATACAGCTGGATCCCGACGGGAATCCTCTTCGCCCCCGCCGCCGCACCGGCATTGAGCCGCACCGTCGCCAGACCCGCACACGCGAATCCCATACCCCTCAAAAAACAACGCCTTGTCTGCATACGATTCCTTTCCCTGTCCTCATTTACGCGTAATCACCACGTCCTTACCCCGACGAAGCGCATGCGGCCGTGCGGAGAACCCGTCCGCATCGGCCGCATGACAGCGAATCCATTACCCGATCTCCCAGCCGTCGCGAACATACGGCTTGATCAGCTTGTTCGCCTCCGAGCTGTTGGCGAACCGGCCGTCTGACGCATCCCACTTCAGCTCTCCGGGAACCTGTTGGGAGACGCATCCCAGCAGCACAGCCTCCGTCAGCGGGATCGAATGGTCGATGTGCGAGAACGGCTTGGCTCCGCCCCGGATCGCCTCCGCGAACTCCCAGTGGTGATTCTTCACGCACGGCAGCGTGACGGGGATGTCCTTGGTCGCATCATGCTGCGCAAAACCGCGGAATTTGGCTTCGCCCTTCATGCAGATCGCCCCGTTCATGTACATGCCCTTGTCGCCGATGATCAGCACGCCGCCAAGGGGAATGCTGCCCCACGTCGCGGCCGCCTGCGGACACACGTCATCCGCCGGCTTGGTCTTGCCGTCGTACCAGTAGATCGTCACGGGCTTCTGCTGGCGTCCCGAGCGGATGGCCATTTTGACCGTGGTCGCCGCCGGATAGGTCTCCTTGAACTTTTCGGTCGTCTTGACGGTTTCGGCGGTGAGAACCTCACCCAGCTGCAGGGCGCGGAAGAAAAAGCTCATGCTGTGACAGGCGATATCGCCCATCGCCCCCGTGCCGAAATCGAACCAGCCGCGCCATTTGAACGCGTGGTAAACGTCTTTTTTATACGGACGCTCGGGCGCGATGCCGAGCCAGCAGTTCCATTCCAGCGCCTCGGGCACGGGGTCGCACCCTTCGGGCCGGTTCAAACCCTGCGGCCAAATCGGCCGGTCGGTCGAGACATGGATCGACGAGATCTCGCCCAGCACCCCCGACTGGACGATCTCGATGTTCCGCCGCTGCGCGTCCGTGCCGTTGCCGTTATTGCCCATCTGCGTCATGACGCCGCAGGCTTTGGCGACAGCCTCGAACCGGCGGACCTCCCACAAGGTCCGGACGAGCGGCTTCTCGACATAGACGTGACACCCCTGCTTCATGGCCGCGATCGCCGCCGTGGCGTGCATGTGATCCGGGGTGGAGACCACGACCGCGTCAAGGTCCTTCTCTTTGGCTAGCATCTCGCGGAAATCCTGATACTTCCGCGCGTCCGGGCAACGCTCCTTCACAACGCCCGCGGAATGATCGAGCCTGCCCCGGTCCACGTCGCACAGCGCAACGACCTGTTCCCCGAGATCGTAGAACTCCTTGAGGTTTGCCCCGCCGCGGCCGCCAGACCCGATAAAGGCCATGTTCAGTTTATCGCCCGTCTTGCGGAACCGCGTTTTCTTCGCAATGGAAACGCTGGAACACCCCGCCAACGAAAACGCACCTGCCGCCACCGCACCGGTGTGCAGAAAGTCACGACGCGAAAAATCTCTCATCTTATCCCCCGTTTGATTTGACATCCGGTTTATGAGCCCCCCGCCGCGAACAACGGCTGACTGCCGCTGTCCTCCAATCAATACAATAACCGAATTGTATACTACTCATCGCCTCGCGAACAAGCGCGTAGTGCTGATCGCAGCTGGTCGGCGAAGTCCCGCGGCTGCGCGCCCGAAGAATCCGTGCTTTCATTTCAATGCTGGATGTGGCATGTTTTACATCGTTGTAACGTATCGGTTCTTGAATTTTCCGCTTGGGAGAACATGGGATGAAATACCGGAAACTGGGGACTTCTGATTTGGATGTTTCGGCCGTTGCGCTGGGGACCTGGGCGATCGGCGGCGGGCCGTGGTGGGGCGAGTCGGACGACACCGAATCCATCCGCGCGATTCAGGCGTCGATCGACGCGGGCGTGAACCTCATCGACACCGCGCCGGTCTACGGCTTCGGCCACAGCGAAGAGATTGTGGGGAAAGCCATCCGCGGCCGCCGCGACAAGGTCGTTCTGGCGACAAAATGCGGTCTCTGGTGGAACGATGCCACGGGGGCCGTCCACTTCGAGCAGAACGGACGCACGGTCCGCCGCAGCCTCGAACCGCGGACAATCCGCATCGAGGTCGATGACAGCTTGCGCCGTCTGGGCACCGACCGAATCGACCTTCTGCAAACGCACGCGCAGGCGCTGGAGCCCTTCAAAACGCCCATCGCCGACACCATGGCCTGCCTGATGGCGCTACGCCAGGAAGGCAAAATACGCGCGATCGGCGTCTCCAACTGCATCCCCGCCCAGATGGACGAGTACCGCAGCGCGGGGGTGCTGGTCAGCAATCAGCCCCGCTACAGCATCCTTGACCGAACGATCGAGAAAGCGCTGCTTCCCTACTGCCGTCAGCACGATATCGCGGTCCTCGCCTACTCGCCGCTGGAGCAGGGGCTCCTGACCGGCAAGATCGGCATGGACACGGCGTTTGCACCGGAGTCTTTCCGCAATAACATCCCGTGGTTCGCGCCCGACAAGCGCCGCAAGGTCCTGGACATGCTCGCAGGGTGGGAACCCCTGACGCGCAAATACTTCTGCACGCTCTCGCAGCTGGTGATCGCCTGGACCGTCGCACAGCCGGGGGTGTCCGTCGCGCTTTGCGGCGCACGCAAGGTCTCCAACGCCGTTGAAAACGCGGCGGCCGGCGCCATTGAACTCGAGCCGGACGACATCGCCTTCATGCGGCAAAACGCGGAAGCGATCGCCCCTCTGCACGCCTAAACCGGATGATTGACGAACCTTACGGGGGAGCATCTTGAAAATGAAATTCGTTTTGTTGGCCTTGTTTGCCGGCCTTGCCTTCTGCGCGACGGCGCAAGAGCGCGCCGACCTGCGACGGCAGCTCGCGCTGCTCCGGCCCGAAGCCGTCCGGCTCGCGCTGGACGACATGGCCGCGCGGTGGCCGCACGCATGCGGCGCGACCGAACGCTCGTGGTACGCCACATTGGGCGACCGGCGCGACGCGCTGCTGAAACGGTTGGACGGCGGCGATATCCCCGCCGAAACCGAAGCCCGGTCGCTGCTCATGCAGGTCCGCGCCGCCCTGCTCGCCAACCCGCTGCTGGACATGGATAAGCTACTCGTCGTGCGCAGGGGAGGCAACAACCTCGCCCTGCCGCAGAACTGGCAACAGCAACGCGACGTCAACCGGAAGGGGCTGACGAACGAGATCGCGCTCATGACCGGCTTGCGCGGCAAACCGGTGCTCAAAACGCTCCATGCCGCCGCGCCCGGAACGTATGTCGGCGACCTGCAGCTCCACTGGGACGCGCGCCGCCTGATGTTCACCGGCGAAAACGACAAACATCTCCACCGCGTCTTCGAGCTTGACCTCAACGCACCGGAACGCGTCACAGCGTTCCCCTTCATTCCCGACGACGACGTGGACAACTACGCGGGGTGCTGGCTGGCGGATGACTCCGTCATCTTCCTCTCGAACGCCACGTTCATCGGCGTGCCCTGCGTCGTCGGCTCCTCATACGTCGCCGCCCTTTACCGCTGGTATCCGTCCGACGGCCGCATCCGCCGCCTGACGTTTGACCAAGACCACAACTGGTATCCGAGCCAGATGCAGGACGGACGCATCATGTACCTGCGCTGGGAATACAGCGGCATCGTGCATTACGTTTCGAGGCTCCTCTTCGCGATGAACCCCGACGGCACAGGGCAGCGGGAGCTCTACGGCAGCAACTGCTATTGGCCGAACGCGATGTTCTACGCGCGCCCCGTGCCCGACTCCCCGCACCGCTTCACCGCCGTCGTATCGGGACATCACGGCGTACCGCGGATGGGCGAACTGGTGCTTTTCGACCCTTCCCTCGGACGCAAAGAGACGCAGGGCGTCGTCCAGCGCATCCCCGGCCGCGGCGAGAAGGTCACGCCAATCGTCAAAGACAATCTCGTCGACGATTCTTGGCCCAAGTTCCTGCACCCCTGGCCCCTCGGCGGCGGATATGTTCTGACGGCCTGCAAGCCCGCGCCCGACGCCCTGTGGGGCCTCTACTTGGCCGACACGTTCGACAACCTCACGCTGATTTACGAAGAGCCGGGGCAGGCGATCTTCGAGCCCGTGCCCGTCCAGCCGAAGCCGCGCCCGGCGCTGCTGCAAGACCACGTGAAAGAAGGTGAAACGAAAGGGCGAGTCAAAATCACCGATATTTACCAGGGGCCGGGCCTCGCGGGCGTGCCGCGCGGCGCGGTCAAGCGCCTAAGGCTCCTCACTTACTCCTTCGCCTACCGCGGCATGGGCTCGGAAACCGACCGCGTGGGGTTCGACGGGCCGTGGGATGTGGTGCGCATCATGGGCACCGTGCCCGTCGAAGCCGACGGGTCAGCCTATTTCGAGATTCCCGCCAACACCCCCGTCTCGCTCCAGCCGCTCGACGCGCAAGGCCGCGCCCTGCAGCTGATGCGGAGCTGGCTCACCGTCATGCCCGGCGAACTGCAGTCCTGCTCGGGCTGCCACGAACCCCAGAACAGCGGCGCCGGACCGCTGTCCCGCGTCCGCGCGATGGAACGCGGGCCTTCGTCAATCACGCCGTGGTACGGCCCGGAGCGCGGCCTCTCCTTCAACCGCGAAGTCCAGCCCGTCCTCGACCGCTACTGCATCCGCTGCCACGACGGCACGACGGGGCGCCCGGATTTCCGGCTAAAGCCCGGCGTATCGATCAAGACGAAAGAGGTCTACTACATCAATGCGAACAACCTCTTCCCGCCGGCCTATCTCGCGCTCTGTGCCCACATCCGCAGCCAGACGCAGGAGGGCGACAACAATCTCCAGCCGCCGTGCAATTTTCATGTCTCCACTACCGAGCTGTTCCAAATTCTGGAGGCGGGACACCACGGCGTCCGGCTCGATGAGGAATCGTGGGACCGGCTGACAACCTGGATCGACATGAACCGGCCCAATCACGGAAACTGGTCGGAAAACGTCGGAGGAACACGCATGGGGAATCTCGCAGCCCGCCGCCGCGAGATGCAGCAGCGCTACGCGAAACTCAACGAAGATCACGAGGCCACCTACGGCATAGCCCGGCTCGCCGCCCCGGCGCTGCCCCCCGCCGAAGAGCCGGCAAAGGCGAAGCCCGAACCGTCCGTCGCCGGCTGGCCGTTCGACGCCGCATCCGCGCGGGCCAAGCAGCACGCGCTCGGCGACGTCCGGCGCACGCTCGATCTCGGCGGTCTCACGCTAGCGCTCGTCCGCATCCCCGCGGGCATGTTCGCCGCAGCCGACGGCCGCACCGTAGAAATCAAAAAACCGTTCTGGATGAGCGCTGACGAGATCACCAATGAACAGTACGCGCGCTTCGCCCCTTCGCACGACAGCTTCATGGAGCGCGGCGAGTACATGCAGTTCACGCCCGAAGAGCGCGGCTATCCGCTCAACACGCCCACGCAGCCGGTTTGCCGCGTAGCGTTCGAGTCTGCACAGGCCTTCTGCCAATTCGCGGAAAAAGCCTCCGGAGCACGCGTACGGCTGCCGAGCGGCGACGAATGGGAGTGGGCCGCCCGCGCAGGGGCGGCCACGCCGCTCGCCTACGGCGATACCGCGGCCGACTTCTCGACCTTTGCCAATCTGGCGGATGCCGTGTTCCGCAAGATGGAGCGGCTGCGCGCGAACATGCCCGGTGCGGCGATCCCCGCCTGGCGCCCCGCGGTCACGAACTGCTCCGACGGCTTCCGCGTCTCATCCCCCGTGGGCACGTTCGCCCCCAACGCCTGGGGGCTGCACGATGTCCA
>CAZOIS010000061.1:0-25356 GCA_964579865.1 uncultured Lentisphaeraceae bacterium
AGTGGCTGGTTTTGAACTGCCCGCGAGTGGCTGGTTTTGAAGTGCCCGGTGACAGGTAAGCGCCGTAGCAATTGGCCGCCGGCAGCCTTTTCCCTCGTCTCACCAGCGCGACGCCGTCGCAGAAGTCATCGAACTCGCAGTGTCGCATCCGGTACCGCAGCCGGCTCCTCCCGCTGGGGTCCCCGTAGCCGCTGCCGTCCAGGATCAAGACGCCCTCGTCGTCGATGCCGGCCACGGCGACCCAGTGCGCCAGACTGTCCACCAGCGCCAAGGCGGGATGGCCCCGGCGCAGGTGCCGGCGCAACGGCTTCGAGTAGTCGTTGAACGCGGTGGCGATGCCGAAGCCGTCATAAGCCAGAGCCGCGAACATGTCCGGGCATAAGGTGCCGCTGAGGTCCAGGCCGAGCATGTCCGTGAGTGCCTGCAGCCGGTCGCGGAAGGGCGCGCCGTAGGGCAGGACGTGGTTGTCTGTGCCGAGCCGGTCACGCAGCCCGAGCCTGCGCGGATCCAATCCGTAGTGCCGGTACACGCTGGCGGCGGCGCAGTAGCCGCAGCCCCAGCCGTCGTTCTGGCGCGTGACGCGCATTTCTAGCTTAACGGGTTTCATTTCTAAAGTCCTTTCAATGATTGCGGAAGTGGCTTTGCCTTTGGTGCCTTGCCGCGCCTGCCGCAGACCAGACCCTCGCCTTTACAGGCCCACTTCCTCCTGAACTCGCACCACCGGTATTCCTTTTTTGAAACCAGCGGCAAACCTGTCCCAGCCAAGAAGACGCGGTTCGGCTTCACGCCGTAGCCGTAGCACACGACCCAGTGCTGCGTCTCGGGATCGCGGGTCTTGACGGTGACGAGCACAGGGCTGCCTCTGTCGATGGCGGCGACGAAGTCGGCGAAGGTCATGTCGCGGCGCACCTGCACCCGGAGCCCGTACCTTAGCAGCGACCGCACGAGCTTTGATGTGCTGGTCCCGACTTCTTCATTGGGGTTGACGCTGAGGAAGAACGAGTCGGCGCTGACTCTGGGCTTGAAGTAGTGAAGCACCATGAAGCCGGCAACCGCGCCGCAGGTGTGGGGCTGGGTCTGGTAGCGGCCGCCGATGTCGAGCGTAACCTCGTTGTCGCCTCGGGGGTGGGCCAAGACGTCCGGGAGTGACCGCAAGCCGGTGCAGTCCGCGGCCAGGTTCAGCAGGTATTCCAGGGTTTCGTTCATGACGTGACTCCTGATGATGGTCAGATGATACTCGCTGCGTCGGGAGGTGGCGATCATAACGGCATTGCTCCGTTTGGGGTTGAGCAGAATCAGGGGTGATTCAAGGATATGTGCTTGGACCTATCGGTAAAATGGTAACAACTGGTGTCTGCGATCTGGCTTTATGGCAGGAGCGCACGGCGTGTCGTGTTGGCGCATAGTCATTGGAACACAGGCTAGCGCCGCACATGTTCAAGATCGACAGGTCCTGTCACAGCGAGTAATAAAGCGCTTGCTCTTGGTAGCTGGAATCGTTACTTTGCTATGAAAGTAATTGAGGACGTGACCATAAATGGGTGTGGGTTCACGATTATATATGCATGGTTCATAATGATTGTTTGCCGATGGCGAAGCACAGAGAAGAGCATGACGACACGATTCGCGTTCACGTGCAGAAAGGACGGGTACAGATGATGTCGAGATTCGAAGGTTGTTGCAGATGCCGCCTCCAGCAGCGCGCTGTTCGGTTGCGTGCGCTCTTGATAATGTCGAGTGTATGTGTTGTCTCAGCGATTGCTCAGGTCAACAGCGGCAGCGACGGGCACGACGGCGTGTTCAATCCTCCCACAAATACGGTCATCGATATGGCTGATCACCCTGACGGCATCTACCATTACTCATCGGTTTTCGTATCGAACGGTGTTACCGTGACTTTCATTCCGAACGCGAACAACACCCCTGTTACATGGTTGGTTCAAGGAAAATGCACGATAAGCGGCAAAATCGATATTTCAGGAAAGGCATGTGCTTTAGGTGGAAGTGGCGGTCCAGGCGGGTTTGCTGGCGGAGCTATTGGCGGTGCTGGTGCTAGCCCGGGAGATGGGTTGGGGCCAGGTGGTGGAAAAGCTGCGATTGGCACTGAACTTGGGGGGTCTGCGTCCCATGCGACTCTTGGCGGACAAACGACTGCTGTAAGCCAAGCATTTCCAGGCGAGGTCTACGGAAACATGTTCAATCTGCCGCTCATAGGAGGCTCAGGTGGTGGCGGCAACGGTGAATCAGGTGGTGGTGGCGGCGGGGCCATGCTGATAGCAACCAGTGAAACCCTACAGTTGAATGGGAAAATATTGGCTAATGGGGGTTCAAGTGAAAGAACGAGCGGTGCTGGCGGTGGCAGTGGTGGCTCCTTACGGCTTGTGGCGGCAAACCTTTCAGGTGTTGGAAGCATAAGTGTTAAAGGAGGAGCAGCCAGCTATTACAAGTATCCAGGTTATTACTATAGTGTTTGGGCAGGCGCAGGAAGAATACGACTTGATGCACTACAGAATAACTTATCAGGAAGCATGGAAGGCGAAGTATCACGAGGATATCAGCCAATAATAATTCCGCCACAAAATGTGGCGGTTGCTCTCACCATTCAGACTGTGGCGGGTGTTGTTGTTGAGGATAATCCAAAAGGTTCCCTCCTTTCGCCCGATGTTATTGTTTCAGGAAACCAGCAAAATCCTATACCAATAGTTGTACATTGCTCCAATATTCCACTGAACACAGAAATCATTGTCGATGTAAAACCAGCTAACGGCTCGGACGTCCGTGCCGTTGGAGTAAACAATGTGGGGACGCAAGGGTCAAGCACAGCAACCGTGTCGGTGAATATGCCACGCGGTGGCGGGACCATACAGGCCAAGGCCATAAGCGGCATCGCAGGCAACCTATACGGAGCGGCAAGTCAGAGTTCCATGAACAAGTCGCTCGCCGTGACGGGATGGACTGCTCTTGGTGAAAGATTTGCTTCTGTGGAGGTCACCGCAACTCTCGGCGGCGACCAACAGGTCTCCTACATTACTGAGTCGGGCAGACGGTATTCTGTGAATTCTCATAACTAGCGATCTGACAAGCGCGGTGGATTCGCCTATGAGCGCAAAGACCATAATGGGGATAAGCGTTTGTGTCACAGTTGCATTGTGCACTTCGGCGCTTGCCGTCGACCCTGACGTCGTGTCCCCGCTCGTGAGCTACCAGTATCTTGACACGGTTTCAGAACCGCCGGCACAACCGAATGTTGTGAGCCCCGTGGTCAGTTACCAGTACTTCGACTGGCTTGGAGACTCGAACATGACGTTTCAGGACAGCCTACCCGTCAGTTACCGATTTGAGGGTTGGCCGGTGATTACGCAGCAACCGCAGAGCCAAACAGCAAAGATCGGAACAAACGTTTGGTTTACCGTCACTGCCGAAGGGTCTGCACCGCTCTCGTACCAGTGGCTATTCAACGGAGTGATCATTCCGGGACAGACACGTGAGTCACTAATTGTTCCGGATGTCCAGGTGGACTGCTCTGGCTACTATTATGCTCTGATCGGCAACTCCTACGGTATTGCGACTAGCCAAGTCTGCAGGCTCCGTGTCTATCTGCCAGTCGCGACACCGCAACCAGAAAATACTGTTCCAGAGATGTGCACGCAACCGCTACCGGAGGAAATGACGATACGGCCACAGTATTCAAGCAGTCCGGAGTTTATCGTGCTGGGCAGCGGAGTGTTCGACAGAAACAAAATGACTGTAGTTCTTACACACGGATGGAATAGCAGCATGGCCGACTGGCCAACAGAAGCGGCAAATGCGCTAATCGGTCGGGGATATTCGTCTTCAGTAAATATCGTTGCATGGGCATGGCATAAAAACGCGACTATACCGCGCCCTGATCCCTTTGCAGCTCTTTCCGCTTCTGCATCCACAACTTTCGGCGAAGGTGAGGCATTAGGAGCAGAACTGCTCTCCATGGCTGGGGCAGGGTATAGCAAACAGATCCATTTCATCGGCCACAGTCTTGGCACTTTGGTTAATTGCCGGGCTGCGGATTATATCCATGGTGATTCTAAGAGTGTAGCCGGAAAGCTTGTCTCAAAATCAGGTGTAGCCCTCGACCCGAAAAATACGCACGTCACGCTTTTGGATGAGGCCGAATTGGTGACCGCCATAAACGGACTTTACGTTGTGCCCAATATTTTGTTTCCTGCCACCTCTGATGCAAGGGACAACCTTATAAAATATTTTTCGACGAAAGTTATTCCGGACAGGTATGGGTGGATAGATAATTACGTGAGTGGTGTTGGCCTTCTTCATCCAGAAGCGGCCAATGTTCTTCTCTGGCGAGAGGTGTCTATTAATCCATTTGCACCTCATGGATATGCATACCGCTGGTACACGGACACAGTTTCGATGTCTGGTCCGTATGCGTGCACCAGCAGTAGCGTTATGGGACATTTCTGGTCGTTTGAGAGAAATTCGCTTTTCAATTCAGGTATGCCAGGCAAGGGCAGCTATTTTCTACAGGACTTAGATCTAGCGGGGTCTGAGTTTGATTTGTCAGAAATCAGTTCTTCTTTTGCCGCTGGGCTGGCTGGCGGGTATGGTATTGGTCTGAATCGAATCGTGGTCTATCCCACATTTGAAGCATATAAAGGGTTGTATTATTTAGGGGTTGGCACCCGCGGTGCAGCATATTCAGTGGTTAAATTCGCTGGCGCACTTTTGGCCCGGTACGATGAAGTTTATCGGCCGAACGGCAATGAACCTGTGTTTCTGGGGACAGCCGATTCGACCCCTGCATTCTATGCTTCTCCTGAATCAGAGCAATCTTATCAGGCTGATTGGGATCTCATGCTTTCGATACAGCATCCCGTCGGGCAGCAAACACAACAGGTGGTCAGTGGAGTCAGATTAATGTCCGAAGAAGTCAGTGCACCATCGAACACAGTGTACGCCATGATCCCCGTTACGGTGCCAATTGAGGCTGTTGCCATAGCCTTCGAGTTCCGTCTTGAAGGCTGCTTGCCTTCGGAGTTTTTCTCAATGGGCATCTCTAACGTGAACTATTATACAGCCGAGGCAAGACATGTTGAGGACGGTACTTGGTATTCATCGGGTTCGATTGGCATTTCCGAGTTTGCAGGTCAGGACGTGCAGCTTATCTTTTCGCTTACCGATGACGATATGCCTGATGGCGTGTTGTCAGTGCGCGGTATCCAGTTTCTCATTCCGCCTAAACCCTCTTTGGAGATCAATGTCAGCAGTAACCATCCAGCACTTTCCTGGCCTGTGTCGGCTATGGGGTGGCAGCTTGAGTCTGTTGAATCACTGATGGAAACGAACTGGTTGCCTTTAACCAACTCACCTTCCATCCTAGACTACCACCACACGGTCATCGACGACATGGGAACCGGGTCCCGCTTCTATCGCCTGAAGAAGTAGGGAGAGCCCGCCCCTGCCCGGGCAGAGGCAGGCCTTAGGGTTACGCCGCCACGCGTTCCCTGCCCATGTTCGCAAGCGCATGGGCCACGGCGGCAAGGTCATCCGCAGCCGCCTGCATGACCTTGACCGCCGTCGCCAGCTGCTCATTGTCTCCGGACTCGCTGTCATAGGTCTCGTACAGCTCCGTGGCCACGAATTCGGCCAGAGTGTCGCCGCCGCAGGGGTTCTTTCTGGGTTCAGCCTTCACTGCGTCCCTGTACTCCGTCACGTAGGCGTCCGGATATGCGGACGCGGCCCTGCACACGAGCTGGTTCAAGGTCATGTTGCCTCCTTTTGTTGGTTTAGGTGTTGTTGTTGAGGTTGTTGTTGAGATTGTGGACACCGCAGAAAGAATATTCAAAGTTCAACGTTGAGCGTTCATCCTTCCTCTTTTTTTCCCTAATACCCTCCCCGTTGCAGTCCGTACCCCGAAAATACCCCTTGAACCATATTCATTAGTTTTCTATGGTGTTGTCGTATTCGTTGCTTGCTCAATCATTGAAGGGGACAGCCATGAACATCACAATGCTCCGCCATTTCCGCATCAAGGCATTCACGAATTTCTCTCCGCATTTCTCCGCGCTTCTCCTCGCCGCTTTCCTCCCGCTCGCTTCCATCGCCGACACCTTCGGTCCCTACACCTACACCGTCAGTGACGGCAAGGCCACAATCACCGGCGTTGACAAAAAGTTTACTGGTCACCTGTCAATAACCAACAAACTGGGCGGTTACCAGTCAAAATCAAGCACAAATTCCCGTAAGACCTCTGTTAGAAGAATGAGGCAATCCCCCCTCTCAACAGATTCTTGGACTGCCCCAAGCGCATGGCAGGCGATACCGCCAGGGCCAGCGCCATCACGCAGTCATCGTGGTAACCGGAGGGCGCGGCATAGGAGATTTGCCCGGTCGGGCCGATCTCGTACTCATACCGTCTCATCTCCGTCGTCAGCACCTCCCACGGCCAACTCTTTACTTCAGCGTTGAGAGTTGAACGTTGGGCGTTGAGCGTTCCCCCAACTCCTAACTCCTCACTCCTTACTACTCCCTGCGAAGCGGCCGGCCACCCCACTCTCCTCTGCTCGACGGCCACCATGAGGCCCTGCACAAGCTCCCGCTTGCTCTGCGCCGTGATCTTGAACCCTTCGACGCGCGGCAGCACCCGGCGCAGATCGTCATAGACCGGATCTCCGACGCCTGTCGCGTCCATCACCAGCAGCGCGTTCCACCGCTTCACAAACCCGGCGATGCGCTCTTTCTGGAGCGGCCAATCGAGCTGGTTGAAACGCTCCATTTCGAGACAACGCCCGGTCGATTGACCATGTTGCGGAATCTGACGCTTCAGTTTCAGATGAGCATGACAAGAAAGTGGTAAAGTGTGCTAATATATATTCCGTTGAACTGGTTTCAAACTTCGTTCGGGCAAACACAAGGGGACGACAAGATGGAAACAAAAGTCACCGTGATGGAAGCTTTACAACAGAAGCGAAGATTCATTAAGAAGAATGCGGGACAAATCAGGGGCAAGGTTAAATTGGCTGAGCTGTTTACCCCGTCTTTTATGAGGGAACACACAAAGCTTGCGGACATCCAAGAGTTTTTCGGCAACAGCGATTTTAAAATTGTAACAAAAGCGGACATGCGGGCGATACCGGACGACATCTGGAATAAATACATCGCCAGCATTTCCGATTTTTCCACGTGGAAGGAAATGTTTTGTACGGCGACGGCCGAGTATCTGAAAGGCAAGCTTTCCCATAACTGATGCGTTGGGAAAAGGATCGGATTGGCTGAGATTTTCCGGCAGGGGAGGTCCATATGGCGATGGAAAAACTGGCGGCTGTGCTGGCTCTGTTCGTGACGGGGTGTGTCGGTATCCCCGATAACGTGGAGCCCGTCGGCAATTTCAAGGCCGACAGGTATCTTGGAAAGTGGTACGAGATTGCGCGGCTGGACCATTCGTTCGAGCGCGGCCTGACCCGTGTGACGGCGGATTACAGCCTGCGGGATGACGGCGGCATCAGGGTGCTGAACCGCGGTTACTCCGCCCAAGAAGACAAATGGAAAGAGGCCGAGGGGAAAGCCTTTTTTGTCGGCCGGCGCGACCTAGGACATCTGAAGGTTTCGTTCTTCGGGCCCTTCTACGGATCGTATGTCGTCATCGATCTTGACCACGAGGATTATCGGCACGCGCTCGTGTGCGGCCCCGACAAATCCTATCTGTGGATTCTGGCCAGGGAGCCAACGCTTGAAGACAGTGTGAAAGCCCGCCTCATCGCAAAGGCGTCGGCGCTGGGTTTTGACACAGGCCGGCTGATCCTTGTCGATCACCCGTGATTGTGCCAAAAAGGTTTTGTCCATATGAATAACGGCGCGCGATTCAGCCAACGGTACCAAGCGGGGGACACGCCTTGGGACTTCGGACAGCCGGACTTCAATCTCATCGACGTCGTGACGAGGACGCCCGTTCCGTGCTGCAAAGCCCTGGATGTCGGCTGCGGGACGGGCGACAATGCTATCTGGCTTGCCGGAAAAGGTTTCCGGGTCGTTGGAGCCGACATATCCGACATCGCCTTGGAGAAGGCGGCGCGGAAAGCTTCAGAGGCGCAGGCCGCATGCGGGTTTGTGCTCGCCGATTTCCTCAAAGACAGGATTGAAGGCGCGCCGTTCGGTTTCGTTTTCGACCGCGGCTGTTTCCACTCGTTCCGCTTCAAGACGGACCGCGTCAGGTTCGCGCAGAACGTTGCCGCACACTTGGAGGATGGCGGGTTGTGGCTGATGCTCGCCGGCAACGCCGACGAGCACCGCCAAGGACTCGGCCCGCCCCGGTTGAGCGCCGAGGACATCGTCCGGGCGGCGGAGCCCTTTTTCGAGATCCTGTCGCTGACCGTCAGCCATTTTGCGTCCGCCAAACCGGATCCGGCGCGGGCATGGCGATGCCTGCTGCGGAAGCGGTCAGCCGCAGGGACCATGGGCGATGCGCACGGAGATGACGCGTCAGGGGGGAGCCTGTAACGGAAATGCTTCGCTGGACGGGGTTTCGCGGCTGGCGGGAAACGCGGCGTCTGCCGCAAAAGAGGGGAGGCCGGGAATGGTCGGTGTTTTGAGCGCGACGACGTGTGTCCTTTATTCCGTGGCGGGCGTGTTGCTCGTCTGGAAGTACCGAAAAACGGGGGACATCGGTTTTCTCTGGCTGGGATGGCCGCTGGTGCTGCTGCCGTTTGCGTCCATCCCTCTCGCCTTGTGGGTCCAAGAGGGCGTGGACCGGTTGGCGCTGGGGGGGCGCGGCGGTACTTTTCCGTTTACGCTGGTGGAGCAGGGGCGCGTTACGCTGGGGACCTTCCTCACGCTTCTGAACTTGTTGGAGCACGTGGTCTGGGGGGGGCTTTCCGTGATCGCGCTTTGTATCTTGCGGCCCCGCGCGGCCAGAAGTTCCGCAAATCATGAAAGATAGGATCCGGCGGATAACGGCGCGACGCCGTCATCCGCCGGCCGCTGTTTACCGCAGGCTGAACAGCGTGCCCGAGTTGTCGTGCAGGACCCTCAGAACGCCTGTCCCCGAGAAGTGCGTGTCGTCCTTGTAGGTCGCGCCGCTGCTTGTGGATCCATGCGTGCCGGCCCGCTGCATTTTTTCGCCGTAAAAGAGCCAGCCGACCGACTCGTCCGTTCCGGCCGAAAGGTTGATCTTGGCCGTGGCCGTGCCGGCGGACGACATTTTGACCGTGGCCGAATCCGCGATGGCGGAGGTGGTGGTGGCGAGTTGGAGGGTGCCCGTCCCGCCCACGACGATGTTGGTGCTGTTCGGGCCGAGCGAGCCGGGGGTTGACACGGCCAGCGTGCCGTTGCTGACGGTGAAGCCGCCGAAGGTTTTGTTTGACGCGTTGGTCAGCGACAGTTTTCCGGTGCCGAGCTTGACGATGCTCACCGCGCCGGTGATCAAGGCGTTGTAGATCGTGTCGGAATTCTGGTTCACCGTGAGCGTCATCGGCGCCACGCTGTACGTGAGGCGCAGGCTCCCTTCGTTATAACTGGTCCTCAAGGTGCCGACGGTCTGGTCGTTGCCGTTGAAGTTCAGGACCGAACTCGGCGAGCCTGAAGACCCTTGGTTCAAGTTGACGTTCGCGGGCCAGGCGTTGGGCACGTCGGTGCGGAGTTCGGTGCCGCCCGCCTCGAACGAGGCGAAGGTGTTGCCCGCGACCGCGAGAATGACGGACCCCCCGTAGGTGTGGCAGGTAAAGCCCGAGGCGGTGATGGGCTTCTCGCTGAACCGGATATACGTGCCTCCGACGGCGGTGCAGGTCGCGCCACTGCCGTTGACGCCGCCGATGACCTCCAGACAACCCTTGTTGTTGGTCCGCAGCCGCGCGTTGTTCAACGTGATCTGGCCGCTCAAAATGTTGGTGCCGTCGTTGCTCCGGAGGTTCCCTTGATAGCCGAGGGAGGCCTCGCCCGTCATGGTGATCGGTTCGGCCAGCGTGAGTCCGCTGCCGCCCTCGATGCAGAGGTAGCCGCCGTCGTTGATGACCGTGTTGGCGTTGGTGGTTCCGAGCGCGTGCGGGTGACGGACGATCGCGTAGTTCGTCTCGATCGTCGTGACGCCGCCGTAGCTGTTGTCGCCGGAGAGGATCAGCACGCCGTTGCCGCGCTTGGTCAAGTTGAACGCCGCTCCGCCGTCGGAGATCGCGCCGGTCACGTTCAAGGTGGTGGTTCCCGCGCCGTTGTTGGTGATGCTCCAGAACTGGTGGTCGTCAAGGACGAGGTCCTCGGCGATCGTATAGGTGCGGGAGGTGGCGTTGGGGACGCCCGCTCTGATGCTGCCCGCGCCGAGGGTGATGACGCCGGCTCCTGCCGCGACGGTGAAGTTCGTGTTGGCGTTGAAGACCATCTTGGTGAAGGTGGCGGGCGTGTCGGCCGTGGCCGTGTTGCCGCCGGACGCGAAGATCGCGCGAGCGTAGCCTTCGAACGAGGGCGGGGTGTCGCCTTCCCAGTTTTCGCCGACGCTGAAGTTGGAGCCGGCCCCGCCGCCGTCCCAGGTCGCGTCCGCATAGGGAATCGGCGAGCCGCTCGCGACATTCAGGATGCCCCCGCCGTTAAAGAAGGTGTCGTTCACGTTGTCCGCGCCGCTGCCGGTCGCGCCCCACGTACCCGCGGCCTGCTGCTCGCCGTTGAGATACAGCTTGTCGACGGTGTTTGTGACCCCGGCCTTGATCTTGACTTTAGCGCCTTCCAGCATGCGGACCGTTGCCGTGGCCGGCAGCGCGTTTGTGTTGCGCAGCTCCAGCGTGCCGGCGGTGACGCGGAAGAGGGGGCAGGCGCTGAAACGGGCGGTTTCGGATACGATGATGGCGCCTCCGTTGACGGTCACCTCGCCGCTGGTTTTCGAGACCACGTTGGTGATCAAGATCGTTCCTCCGCCGTTCTTGAACAGACTGACCGCGCCGTCGAAGGCGCCCGCATAGGTGGTGGTGCCGCCCTGGTTGACGGTGAGCGTCGCCGGCAAGGCGCTCGTCACGGCCAGATAGCCGGGCGCTGACCAGCGCGGGTCGGTCTTGATGGATCCGACCGTCTGGTTGCAGCCGTTCAGATCCAAGAGGGCGTCGGCATCCCAGCTTCCGCCGATTTCGAGGGTACAACCGGGCGGGAGCGCGTTCGCGACGTCCGTGCGGACTTTGGCGTGATTGGCGATCTTGAGCGTTGAGAACGTGTTGCCCGGGACGGCAAAAACGGTGGTTCCCGATTGTTCGGGCTGAACGCTGGCGGCCGATCCGAATTCGATCGGCTTGTCTTCGAACACGATGAGCCCCGCGTGTCGCAAGCACATCGTTCCGCCGGAAACGTGTTTGACGCCGCCGCGGAAAATCAGGGTTGAGCCGGCATCTGTCCCGATGCTGGCGTCCAGCTCTTTGTAAACGGTGCCGCTGATGATGTTCGAGCCGGAGCCGGCCATCAGGCAGTTGATCCACGGCGGGATCTGGCCGACCAGGGTGATCGGCTCCGCGACGGTGATCCCATTCTCCAAACGGAGCGAGGCACCGGTGCGGCCGTAGACGCGGATGCCGCTGTTGGTGCTGCCGAGCGCGTTCGCGTGCCGGATCGAGAGCCGGCAGCCGTTGCTGACGCTCGTGAGACCCTCGTACGTGTTGTTTCCTGTCAGGTAAAGCGTGTTCGTGACGGCGGCCATGAGGCCGCCCGGTCCGCTCAGCAATCCGTTCACCGCGAAGGCGGCGTTGGAGCCGAAGATCGTGCGGTCGCCGCTCAGCGTGAGCGGCAGGTTGACGGTCTTGGCGCTGGTCGAGAGGTTGGCGATGTCGCCGTCCAGCGTGACGGCGTTGCCGCCGAGCGTGAACGCGCCCGCGCCGCTTTTGAACGTGATTCCGGAGAACGCGGTGCCCGCACCGAGGTTGTTGGTGTTGCTGAGCTGGGCGGAACCGCCGAAGAAAAGCACGTCGCCGGCCGAAGGCAGGGTTGAATCGCCGTCCCAGTTCGCCACCGTTCCCCAGTTGGCGTCGCTTCCTCCGCCGTCCCATGTCCGGTCCGCAGCATATCCCGCGGTTGCGATGAAAGCCATGCCCAAACGTAAAACGAAACGGTCCTTTTTCATTTTCACCTCTGCCTTGATTTTCTACTTAACACTTTCATTTTATGGCATATGGAAATCCAGTTCAATAGACGAAATGCCTTTTGTTTTGTCTTTTTTGGTCTGGCGATGCCGTCTGGAAACAGCCAAAATTGGTTCTCGCGCATCAGGCCGAGCCTGCGATAAACTTCCCGCGGTTTTATAGACGGGGCGGATGCCTCACTGGACGCGACGATGACGGACGCCTTACTCATCACGATCGGAATCCTCTGCCTGCTGGCGGGCATGGCCGGATGCCTTTTGCCCGTGCTGCCCGGCCCTCCGCTGGCTTTTCTGGGTGTGGTGGCACTGCATCTGACGGCGCGTGTCCAGTTCCCGGCCCATGTGCTTCTCGGAGGGTTGCTGCTGGTCGTGGCCGTGCAGGTGGCGGATGCGGTGATCCCGGCCTTCGGCACGAAGCGGTGGGGCGGAACGCGTTGGGGCGTGGGGGGCTGCGTGCTCGGCTCGCTGATCGGCCTGTTCATCTTTCCGCCGGCGGGGTTCATTATCGGGTCGTTTGCCGGCGCCGTTGCCGGCGAGCTGCTGGCCGGGAAGAGCGGGCGCGGAGCGCTCAAGGCGGGGGTCGGCTCATTTATGGGCCTGCTGCTGGGCACGGTCCTCAAATTCGCGCTCTGCGGCCTCTTCGCCTTCTGGTTTTTCAGAGGGCTTGCGGCGGCGTGAGCGGTTCCGGGGCGCGGGCGGGAGCCGCCCCTGAAAAAGCCGGGGCGTGACTAGAAGGATTTGCCGGCGGAGAGGGCGAAGATGTTGCAGAACCCGTCGTCGAAATCCACCTCCGCGGAGCCGACCGTCCGGTCGACGGGCTCCACGATGATGAGGCCGTAGCTGCCGTAGAACTTCCACGTGCCGAGCGCGTAGCCCAAGCCGGCACTGACGATGTGGCGGTCGCCGGGCGGGAGCATCGTGTCGGTGTAGTCCTTGTCGATCGGGTCCATGTCGTAGACGTAGCCGCATTGCACGGACCAGCGCTCGGTGAGCAGGTATTCCGCGCCCAAGCCCAGACGCCAGACGTTGTGCCAGTTCTTTTCCTCGGACGTGTCGGGAAGCTGGGCGTTCTCGGTCGAGCCGAAGGTCATCGACAGGTCGTCGTACGTACCCCACTCGGTGTAGATCGCGGTCAGCCCGACATTCAGTTTCTCGACGGGACGGTAGTTGAGGCCCGCGGTCCACGAAGGCGGCAGCTCGATCGCCCCGCGCGCGGAGGCTTCGCCGTAGGGGAGAAGGTTTGCTATGGGGGTCGAGGAACTGACGACGTCGATATCGCCCTTGACCGTCTGCCGGACGCGCGACCGGTAAACGAAACCGGCGTCGAGCGTGTCGGTGAGCTTGTATGAAACGGCGAGGTTATAGCCGTAGCCCCAGGAATCGCCCTCCACGTCGGTGGTCATGGAACCGTAGATCGGGGCGGCGGAACTGATGCGCGTGTTGTCGTAGACCGTCTTATGGTTCTCGAACGTCAGGTACATGGCGCGGAAGCCGGCGGCCACGGAGAGTCGGTCGGAGACCTTGTAGGCCATGTTCGGGTTGAAGGTGACCGTTTTGAGGGTGGTCGCCGTGCTGCTCGATTTCAGCGGCCAGTCGCTGTCGTAGCTGGTGCCCAGCCCGTATTCGCTGTAGAGGCCGATGCCGATGAACCAGTCCTCCGCGAGCTGCTGGGACGCATAGAGGTGCGGCAGGGTGAACCAGTCGGCGTCGAGGTTGTTCTTGTCGTTTTTCGCCGTGACGTCCATGTCGGGGTGGACGACGCTCAGGCCGACCATGGCGTCCGTCCCTTTGAGGTCGGTCAGGTTGGCGGGGTTGTAATAGTTGGCGGACGCGTCGCCGGTGTCTCCGACCAGTGCGCCGCCCATCGCGTTGCCGCGCGCGCTCGCTTCGTAGAGGCCGAAGCCGGCGGCCTGGACCTGGAGCGACGTGACCGCGAGAAGGTTCAAACCGAGAGCCATTTGCCATAACGCGTTCTTTTTCATGAAGGATCATCGCCTTTCATTTTTGACCGCCTGAGCGCCGTTTTGTTGCCGCCTGTTTGAAATAACACTTTGACACTTTATGTAATTTTGTCATTATCCGCAAGCCCAAACAATCGGGGGGCGGTTATCGCGAACCGGCACGCCCTTTTTTCACGCCCGCCGGACGAAACTTGCAGTTGCATTGCCCGCTCGGCTGCTATAAGCTAAAAGCTCTTTTTTCACACTCGTATTCCGGGTCTTTAAGGACGATCGGGAAAAATAGTTCAGAGAGGATGATGCGTTATGATGCAGTTCAATCGTCGTGATTTTGTGAGGGGGTCGTCGTTTGCGGCCGCCACGCTGGCGCTGGGCGGATGCGACACGCTGTCGGGGGATTCGCGTTATCCCGCCGTGAACCGCGTGGCACCCAAATTCCGCAAGCCGGGAGAGAAGCTGAACATCGGCGTCATCGGCGTGGGCGGCAAGGGCTGGTCCGACTGGATGCCGATGTTCGAGAACGGCGAGAACATCGTGGCGCTGTGCGACGTGGACCGCGGCCCGATCGACAAGGCGCTGGCCGAGATCGAGAAGAAGGGCTTCAAACCGTCGCAGGTCAAGTGCTACAGCGATTTCCGCAAGATGCTCGACGAGTGCAAAAACCTGGACGCCGTGACGGTTTCCACGCCCGACCACATGCATGCTCCGGCCGCGATCCGCGCGATGAAGCAGGGCTGCCACGTCTACGTTCAGAAGCCGCTGGTGCGCACGATTTGGGAGGCTCGCTATTTCGAGAAGGTGGCCAAGACCTGCGGCGTGGTGACGCAGATGGGCAACCAGGGCAGCGCGGGCAACGGGCTGCGCCGCAACGCCGAGCTGCTGCAGCGGGGCATCCTCGGCAAGGTGACGGAGGTGCACGTGTGGACCAACCGCCCCATTTGGCCGCAGGGCATCGCCCGGCCCGAGGGGTCGGACCCGATTCCTGAAACGCTTGACTGGAACAGCTGGCTGGGCACGGCGAAGGAGCGGCCGTTCAAGGCGGGCGTGTACCACACCTTCAAGTGGCGCGGCTTTCACGATTTCGGCACCGGCGCGTTCGGCGACATGGCCTGCCATACGATGAATCTGCCGTTCCGCGGCCTGAAGTTGGGCAAGGTTGTGTCGGCCGAGTGCATCCAGATTGAAAACAAGAACGACTCGACCTATCCGAGCAAGAGCGTCGTCAAGATGATCTACGCGGCCCGCGGCAGTCAGCCCGAGGTGACGCTCTACTGGTACGACGGCAACCTCAAGCCCTCGGCGGAGATCATGCCGCAGGTCATCGCTTCGCTGGGCGAAGTGCCAAAAACCGGCTGCCTGATCGTCGGCGACAAGGGCATGATCTGCAGCACCAACGACTACGGCCAGGAGGCGTACATCGGCTTCAAGGGCGACGAGAAGATGCGCTCCATGTCTAAGCACGAGGCGCTCTCCGAAACGGCCATGCCGCCGAAGTTCCGCCCGAACAAGAGCAACCACTACCTCGAGTTCGTCAATGCCTGCAAGGGCGATGACGTCTGCTTCTCGGATGTGGACCACTCGGTGCCGATGCTCGAAGGCATGCTGGTCGGCTGCATCGCGCAGCAGGTTCCCGGCAAGCTGCTTTGGGACAGCGACGCGCAATCGTTCCTCAACAACCCGTCGGCCAACGGCCTGCTCAAGCCGTATATCCGTCCGGGATGGGAGTTCTAAGCGGCGCACGGCGTGTTTGCCCATTCGCCTGAGCACGGGAAATGGGCGTGAGATACCGCGGGGAGGGGAGCCTCCCTGCGGTTTCGTTTTCAACTTCCCTACTGCGCCGCACCGCGGAATATGGTATAACGGCCGCACCTGTAAACTGACTAGCTATGAAGATCTGGAAAGACACCTATCCGCTGATTATCTCGTGCGCGCGCGGGCTTGTTCCGCAGACGTCCAAAGAGCTGAGCCGCCTCGGCTACGCGGTCATCGATTCGACGGAGAACACCGTCGTCGTGCGGGGCAACATGCGCGACATGATGACCCTCAACCTGCAGCTGCGCACGGCCCACCGCATCTTGGTGCCGCTGCTGCGGTCCCAATGCGGCAATCTCCGCTATTTTTACAACGACGTCTATTCGATCGACTGGGAGAACCTGCTCGAAGCCGACGGCTATTTTACCGTCAACTCGGTGGTCCGCAACGACACGATCCGCGACACGCGCCTGCCGTCGCTCACGGCCAAGGACGCGATCGTGGACCGCATGCGCGACAAGTGCGGCGGACGGCCCGATTCGGGGCGCGAGACCCATGGCGCGGCGGTGTTCGTCTATTGGCAGGACGAAGAGCTGATCGTGTACATCGACACCACGGGCGAACCGCTTTCCAAGCGCGGGTACCGCAAGCTGCCGGGGAAGGCGCCGATGCAGGAGACGCTCGCCGCGGGCTGCATCTTGGCCTCGGAGTGGGACGCCGCCTCGCCCTTCGTGTCTCCCATGTGCGGCAGCGGGACGCCCGCCATCGAGGCCGCGCTCTTGGCGCTCAACCGGGCGCCGGGCAGTTTCAAGAGCCACTTCGCCTTCATGGCGCTCAAAGGCTACCGCATCACGATCCCCGGCGAGCAGGCCGGCAAGAGCGTGCGGCAGCGCTTCGGCGCGTCGCCCGAACAGATCTGGAAAGACATGGTCGCTACGGCCCGCGAACAAGAGCGCAGGCAGGGGTTGCCGCCGATCATCGCCACGGACATCGACCCCGAGGCGGTGGAGACCTCGCAGCTGAACGCCATCGCCGCGGGCGTCTCGGAGTATATCACCTTCGGCGTGTGCGATTTCGCCGCCACCAAACTGCCGCCGCCGCCCGGCGTGATCTTCATGAATCCGGAGTACGGCGAGCGTATGGGCGCCGAGCAGGATCTGGAGCCGCTTTACGGCCGCATCGGCGATTTTCTGAAGCAGAAGTGCACGGGCTATACGGGGTGCGTCCTCACCGGTAACATGGAGATGTCGCGCAAGATCGGCCTGCGGTCGGTGCGGCGTGTGCCCTTCTACAACGGTCCGATCGAGTGCCGCATGGTGGTGTTCGACCTGTATGAAGGCCGCCAGAAGGACGGGCCGGAGGACGACGGCGCCGCGCGCGAAGAACTGTAGGGGCGCGGCATGCCGTGCCCTTCTGGAGAATCGACATGCATGCGATAACGGTAACGGTAGAAGGACAGCCGCCGGTGGTGGTGGCCGCCGGCACGCGCATCAGCGAATTGCTCCCGTCCGTCAGCGACGGCGGCTTCCCGGTGCTGGGCGCGATCGTGAACAACATGGTGTTGCCGCTCTTCTTGCCGCTGGTCGCCGAGGCATCGATCGCGCCGCTGACCATTCTGGATCCGTACGGCTGGGACATCTACCGCACCTCGCTCTGTTTCCTGCTCGCCAAGACAGCGCACGAGCTGTTTCCCGGCGTCGAATGCCGCGTGCGCAACTCGGTCGGCGCAGGACTCTACTGCACCATGGCTTGGCCGGACGTTTCGCCAGAGGCGGTGGAAGCGAACGTCAAAAAGATGAAGCAGGCCATGTGGGCGACCGTCCGTCAAGATTTGCCCATCACGTCCGAGACCGTTTCTTACCAGGCGGCGGTTACGCTTTTCCGCCAGACGGGACAGGTGGACAAGCTGAATCTGCTGGCGCACCGTAACCCGCCGATCGTTTGCCTGACGCGCTGCGGAGCGTTCTTCGAGCTGAGCCAAGAGCCGTTGGTTGCGCGGACCGGCGTGCTGGAGATCTTCGACCTGCTGCCGCATGCGCAGGGGTTCGTGCTGAATGTCCCGACCTCCGCGAAGCCCCGCGAGCTGCCGCCGCTGCCTCCTTTTGAACACCTCTTCAAGGTTTATCAGGAACATATCGAGTGGGGCAAGATCGTCGGGATTACCACCGTGGGCGAACTCAATCAGGCGGTGATCGAGAAGCGGGTCGACGATTTCATCCACACCGTCGAGGCCCTGCACGACAAGAAGCTGGCCCGTATCGCGGACGAGATCGCGCAGCGGAGGCCGGCCGTGCGGCTCGTGCTGGTCGCGGGGCCCTCTTCTGCCGGGAAGACGACCTTCTCCAAGCGGCTCGTCACGCACCTGCGCGTGGACGGCTACAAGCCGGTGCTGATCTCGACCGACAACTATTTCGTGGGCGACGCGCGCAATCCGCGCGACGCGGCCGGCAATCTCGACTACGAGCATATCGAATCGATGGATCTGGCGCGGCTCAACGGCGACCTGCTGCGCCTGATGGCCGGCGAGCCCGTCCATCTGCGCGCGTTCGATTTCAAGAAGAAAGAGGGCTATGACCAGGCGGATCCCACGCGGTTGCCGCCCAACGGCGTCATCGTGATGGAGGGCATCCACAGCCTCAACCCGCAGCTGACGGCCGATGTGCCGCGCGATCAGAAATTCCTGATCTACATCAACGCGCTGACGCAGCTCGGGGTGGACAGCAACAATCGCATCTCGACCACGGACACGCGGATCATCCGGCGCATGGTCCGGGACCACCAGTTCCGCAACCGGCCGGCGATCGACACCCTTCGCATGTGGCCGTCGATCGCGCGCGGGGAGAAGCGCTGGATCTACCCGTATCAGCATCTGGCCGACGCGGTTTTCAATTCCGCCCTCGACTACGAGCTGGCCGTGCTCAAGCCGCTGGCCGCGCCGTTGCTGAACCAGATCAAACCTTGGGATGAGGCCTATATCGAAGCGCGGCGCCTCTCGGGTTTCCTGCATAACTTTTCGTCGCTGTCGCCGGACATTGTGCCGGGGGACTCGATTCTGCGCGAGTATATCGGCGGCAGCCAACTGAAGTACTGAAGCACAACACCACACGAGGAGAAGACGAGATGAGCAAAGAGCTGGAAGAGGGGACAACCCTGATGTTGGATTTCGCGAAGATCGCGAAGATCGCCGAGACATGCAAGGATGCGATTCCCGTGGCGGTGCAGCACGCGGATACGAAGGAGGTGATCTTGGTCGCCTACACCAACGAGCTCGCCATGAAGAAGGCTTTCGCCGAGCGCATGCTGATCCTCTGGAGCACCTCCCGCAACGTGCTGTGGGAGAAGGGCAAAACGTCCGGCGAGACGTTCGACCTGCTCGAGGCTCGCGTGAACTGCGAGCAGAACTCGCTGCTTTACATCGTGCGCCCGAAGCGCGGCGCGATCTGCCACACCAAGAACCAGAAGGGTGAGCCCCGCAACTGCTATTACCGCAGCATCGATATGGATACGCTGGCGCTCACGAACCTCGATCCCTGAGGACGCGCGGGACCATGGCCTTCCGCTGCCCATACTGTAAACAGCGCTTCGACGCCGAGCCGCCGCCCAAGTGCCCCGGCTGCGGCAAGCTTATGGTCGTGCCGGCCATGAAGGCGACCAGCGAGCGCATGGCGCGCCGCCGCAAGATCGAGAGCATCTGGCGCGAGTGCGAGCAGAAGAAGGCCGAGTTGCAGGGGGTGATGGTGCCCGGCCTGTGGCGCAACCCGAAGGTCTACCTGGGGGTGGTTCTCGGCTTGGCGGTGCTGGGCGGCGCGGTCTTTCAGGCCACGGACCGGGCCGTCGAGCGCAAGGTCGAGCCGCCGCACCTGCGCGCCCTCCGCCACGTGGATGTGTTGGCCGAGGCGCTGGGGCGTTACCGCTTCCACGTCGGCGCCTATCCCGACGCCGCGCAGGGCCTCGCGGCGCTTGTGCGCGATCCGCAGGTGCCGAAGTGGAACGGCCCCTACATCAATCAGCTCCGCAAGGATCCGTGGGGCACGCCCTATTTCTACGAGCCGGCGTCGAATGCCCTGCCCGTGCTCCTCTCTTGCGGCCCCGACAAGGTGCGGGGCACGCCGGACGACCTGAAGCCCGACCCGGCCCGTTTCGACCCGGGCACCGACTGGACCAACGGCTGGGTCTCCGAGGCGCAGCGCCTGCCGGGTGTCACCGTTCTGCAGGCCTTGCCCGCCGAAGCGGCAAAGCCCTGAGCCAGCGGGCCTCCGCCGGGCTTGTCGGGAGGTCGGTCACATGTGTGCGGCGGGCTCGAAAGCCGGCGCGCCCTTTCCGAAGGTGAACGCCCCGGCGGAATCGGCGTGTGGGGGCTGCTTGGGGTCGAGCTTGGCCGTTGTCAAAACAGGGCGGCTGCGGCGCCTCCTCCGTCTGCACTGATTCAGCCGAAGGGGTGGGCACCGCGGCGAGCCGGCCCGGCCCCAACGGCGACACCTTGATCGTTACCTCTTTCGGCAATGATGTCCGAGCCATTCACGTCGGACGGCGGCGATATCCACACTTCTTGAAGTGTGGATATCAACGCGGCTGCGGTCAGAGTCCGCGATAGCGAGGAGCGCGCAACAGGTCAGCTCCGTGGTAGATTCTCATTCCGGCCCGGCGTGTGGGCGTGCGCCCTGAGACAGGCGAGCAGGGTCTGTGCCGGCTGATGGGTGCAGGGCTTGAGCGCCCATCGGCCCTTGTTCCGAACGACCAGGTCGCGGTGTTCAAGTTTCGCGAGATGACGCGACATGGCCGGTTGGCTGATGCGCGTGAACGCCGCCAACGATTCGGCGGTTGCGCTTTTCCGTCTGAGCAGACAGGCGAGGATCGCGAGGCGGCGAGGATGGGTGAAGGCGGTCAGGTCATGCACGATCTGGCGTTCGCTGCGGCATTCTTCGAGCAGGGCTGTGCGCAGAGCGTCCAGGAGCGGCTTGGCGCTGGGCACGAGCGGGTCGGGTGTCGGCGCATAATAGACCCAGCGGCTCTGCCGGGTCGCTTCGAGCAGCCCGCGCGCTTGCAGGGCGCGCAGATACTGGCTGGCGTAATGAAGGGGAATCCCCAGCTCCTGCGCGATGGCGCCCACCTGGGAGACGGGCTGAACCAGGACACATTTCAGACAGCGGATTCGGGTCGCGTTGGCCAGGATCCGGCAGGTCCGCCAAAGAGAAGGCTGCAGATCGCGCATCGGGAGCTCCTATCCACACTTCATGAAGTGTGGATAAAGCATATCGCAAACCTCACGGGACGCGCAAGGGGGCACGGGGTGCGCATAGGGCTGACGCATCAAAAACTCCCTAAAAACCTTGTAATCGGCGCACTCTTTCGCGAAAACCGCAAAAGGGAGGGAGACTGTCTCGCCCGCCGCGCCCAAGACTACACGGACGGCGGAACGGACATTCTCCCGGAACAGGGGGGAGACGTCAGGAATGATCGGGTTCACCGGCATGCCGTCCGTGTATTCACGCGTGAGGCATCCGCGTGAAACCGTGGACTTGCGGCCTTTGCGGAAAATGATGATGCTTCGGCCCTGGGAGTACGCAGATCTGCGGACCAGACACGCAGATCTGGAGGGCTGAGAACCCGGGGCTTCCCCGACGCGCCGGTCCGACGCGGGAACGCGCGGAAACGAGGCGTCGGAGAGGGGCGCCGGTCAGAATACAATGCGGTAGCCGAAGGATTGGCCGTCGCACGACAGCCGCAGCGTGGTGCCGTCCTGCGCCCACTCCGCAGCCCGGGCCGCGGAATGATTCGGGTCGACCGATTCGACCGCCTGCACCTTCGACCGCTTCGCGCCGAACGCCGCCAGGTCGATCTGGGCGCGGAAGGCCATGCTGCCGGGCAACGGGATGAGCATCCACTCGCCGCGCTTGGCGTGCACCAGACGGAACGCGCCGTCCGTGACGAGCGGGCCGAAGTCGAGCATCCGCCGGTCCACGTTGATCCCTAGCGCCTGCTCGTCCCCCGTGTCCGCCTCGGGCGTGAAGCTCCCGCCCGTGAAGGCGTCGCCGCTTTTGGCGACCTTCAGCACGCCGCCCAAGATGCGCTGCCCGCCGTCGGCAAGGCCCCGGATCGTGAGGCGGTCCCCTTTGACGTGGTTGTAGAGGCCGTAGCGGATCTTGTATTCTCCGGCCGGCTGATCTTTCGGCACCGCGATGCGGGCCGTGGCCTTGAACGCGCCCGCCTTCTTGAGCAGGCTGCGGTCGAAGCGCATGTCCGCTTGAAAAGCGATCTTCTCGCTGCCGCCCTCCTTGGCGCCCTGCCGGCAGACGTGGATGAAGGGCACGTAGCCGTCCAAGGAGGGGTCTAGGATGTTCCAGTCGAAGGTCACCTCGAACGCGCCGTCGCCGAGGTAGCGGCCGGACTCCGTCGAGGACTCGGCCTTCATCTTGCGCAGCGGGTTGAAGCGCGGGCGGGCGTCGGCGAAGAAGGTGTCTTCGGACTTGGCGAAACCGGCGCGCTGGCCGTCGATCAGGACCACGCCCGCCTCCGCGTCGGGCGTGGCGGCGTAAAAGCCGTACTCGGGCAACGCCTTGCCGTCGGCCACGGTCCAGACCACGTTGGAGCCGCGGTTGACCCAGACCTGTCCGCCGCCGCTGAAGGTGGTGTGCTGCTGTTTGATGGTCGCGCCGAAGGCATGCGTTTCGAACGTCGCGCGGGCCAGCCCGTCGCACACGTCGTGCAACAGCCAGTAGGTCATGACCGCGCGGCGCGAGAAGGGGCCGTCGCACATGGGATTGCGGCCGCCCATGACGGTGTTGGACAGGTAGTCGTCGCTGCCGTAGCCGTGGAGCGGCTTGCCGCCGTGGTCGTCCCAGTCGAAGGCGCTGTAGCGCGGTCCGAGCCCGCCGGCGAGCAGCACCATCTTGCCGTGCGTCGCCATGTCGTGCCAAGGCGTGCGGTCGGCGTCGCCGAACTCCTTCAGCCAGCGCTGCGCCGGGAAGTGGTCGGCCTGGCCGGCGTCGAGCGAGCCGATCAGCGCGTCGGTGCCGGCTTCGCTGATCATGGGCGCGCCGCGCTTCAGGATCGTGCGGCAGGTGTCGAAGGCGTCGCGCCACTCCCGCTGCGTGCGGGTGCGCGGATAGAAGGTGCCGGCGCGGTCGTAGTAGTCGAACGGCGAAATCGCGGTGAAGACGTCGATGAACAGACTGTCGGGCGCAAAGCCCGCGCGCATCAGCCGCATGTTCGGCTCCAGCCAGGGGCGGAACCCGTGCGGCAGCCAGCGGTAGCTCTGCGCGCTGCGGCCCTTGTTGTACCACGCCTGCATGGGGCGACCGTCTTCATGAAAAACGACCTGGTCGTAGCTGTAGCCCTCCGCGTCGGGGTAGAAGTCGATGTAGTTGTCGTGCGGGCAGAAGAGCATCCCGGCGTCTTCCGCCGCGCGGCGCATCGCCAGAAAGGGCTCGAGCCCGCCGGCGGGCGGATAAATCTCCGGCAGCCGGTAGTCGTAGCCCCAGCGCTGCCACACGTGCTTCACGAAGACCGCGTCCGTCACGCCGTACTTGGCGGCCTCGCTCAGGTCCTTGGCCGCCGCGAGGTAGTCGCCGCCCCACTGGTCGAGGCAGACGCGCCCGAGAATCGCGTCCACGCCGCGCCCCTTCTTGAACCCGCAGAGGTCGCGGTACTCGCGCGCCGCGGCGAACGCGCCGGCGGCCGAGGGGACGAAGAAGAATGCCGCGTCGTGGTGGGTCTCCAGCGCGAAGCGCCGCGCGGCCGGCGCGTGCGTCAGGCGGTCCGGGAAAATGTCGCAGGCCTGCACGAGGCTGAGCCCGTTGGTGTAGTCCGCGCCGATGTGGCGCGTGCTGAGGGTGAAGCCGCCGCCGCTCAGATCGAACGCGCCCGGATTCTCGATGACGTTGCCGAAGCCCGCGTAGGCGCGCCACACCGGCAGGCTGCCGGCGCCCAGCCCCAGCCGCGTGTAGCGGGGGGTGCCGCGGCTGTCGCGCGTCACGCCCGGCATGTCCCAGGCGATGCGCAGCGCGCCGCCCTCGGCCCAGAGCTTGGCCCTCGCCGGCAGCGGCGCGCCGTCCCCGCCCGCGCGCGCCACGGCGTGGCTGACCACCCACGCGCCGCCCTCGGCCGCCGTCTCGACCTTCAGCACGGGCTGGCCGTTCTCGATGCCGCCGATCCCGCCGCGGTCGATGTCGCAGACGAAGCCGCGGTAGATCAGTTCGCGCACCCCGTCGGAGAAGGCGATCACGCCGTCGGTCAAACCCTGCTTGCCGAGCGCGACCGCCGCGCCGAAGCGCTGTCCGCGCACGTCGAGGCGGAAGGCCCCCGAGCCCTTCTTGGGCTTTTTCGAAAGCGTCAGGCGGGCGTTGGCAACCGCCTGGCGCTCGAGCGCCAGCCACTCCGCCTCGGTCTGGAGCGCCGGCAGACGCCCGACCGTGACGAGGGGATCGCCCCAGAAGCACTGGTCGCAGGTGGTGTTGTTCTTCGGTCCCGGGCCGGTCCAGAGGCGCAGGGTGATGCGCTGCCCCGCATAGGCGCCGAGGTCGACGGAGGCGAGTTCCCAGGACTTGCTGGCGCTGAAGCGCGTGAACAGCTCCTTCTCTTGGCCGTCCGCGCCGACCACGATCACCTTGTGCTCCGTGCCGTCGCTGGCAGGCTCTTTCTCGCTTTGGTCGCGGATGGCGGTGTGGAAGCTCAGCACGGCCGGCTTGCCCGCGGGCAGCGCGAGCCGGAACTCGTTCCAAGTCGCGCCGGGGCCGCCGCGGTAGGGCGGGTGGATCGTGAAGCCCTGCCGCGTGACGCCGCCGCGCGTGGACGCGTCGCGGCTCATGTGCGTGCCGCTCGCCGCGTCGGCGCCCGAGTAGTTGACGCCCAGTTCGACGGTCGACTCTTTCTGGCGACAGAACACGCGGCGGTCCGCCCCGCTGTCGAGCCGCAGCACGCCGTCGCTCAGCACGGCCTCCTTCTGGACTTCGGCGGGCTTGGCGGTCGCGGGCTTGACCGCCTCGAAGATCGCGATGGGATGGAGGTCCACGGACTGGCCGTCAAGCGCGAGCGAGAGCCGCGCGTGAATCGGATACAGCGCGCTCAGCACCGAGGCTTTCGCCGCGGCGGAGCAGGTGACGGACGCGCTCTTGCCCGGCTCGGCGGAGAGTGTGACGGTGTCGGGGCCGTTCACCTGCCAGTCGTCGTTGAGCCACACCTTGACCGCGCCGCCGACGGTCTGCGCGCGGTCGTTCTTGAGCGTGACGGTGAAGGAGAGCGGCTTGTCGGTCGGCACTTCTTCGGCCGAGAAGCGGTCTTTCTCCGGGGTCTCTTTGAAGCCCTCGATGCTCAGCGTCACGCCTTCCTGCTTGTCGGACGGCGGCAGAAAGGCGGAGGCGGCTTGGACACAGAAAAGCGCAATCGACACGATCGCGGCTTGGACACAGTGGCGCATAAGAGAATCCCCCTTTATTGACAGATGCACTATTGAAACAAAAAGCCTCATCTTCACCAAGGAGAAACCGGAGCCATCTACCGGAAGGCGAAGTGCAAAATGAAATGCACGCTTTTGAAAAAGTGGGGAAGTTTTCG
>CAZOIS010000062.1:0-25229 GCA_964579865.1 uncultured Lentisphaeraceae bacterium
GCCGCGTCCGGCTACGCATCCGGAACAACCGGGCATGGGTGTGGCTGAACGACGAACCCGTCGCCGAGAACCTCCCTCTCGCGCCCGACACCCGCCGTGGCCGCGTCGGCTTCGGCTGTGATGCGGGCGAACTCCGCGTGAGCGCCTTTTCGGCGCGCCCCCTGCCAGCCCGCTGGGTCCTCGCCAACAGCATCCGGCTGATTCCGGACGCGGCCCTGGATCAAGTCCAGGCGGTGATCCCGAACTGGTTCCGCGCCGGCGAAACGCCCGGCCTCGCCCAAACGGCACAACAGGACCTGCTGCACGCGGCGGTCTCCGGCATCCGCACCGTCCCCCTCCTGACGGGAGGCTCGGCTCTGGACAACGAAGCGGCCCGCGACTGGGCCGCCGCGATCGACGCCGAACTGGTCCGCGCCGACGTGAAGACGCTGACGCCGGCCCTGGCGTTGGACTGCCCCGCGTTTACGCTGGCCGCCGAACTGCGGAACCGGGGTTACCGCGTGGTTCACCTGCTGGCGCCCGCGCAGGCTTTAGAATGGGGCCGATCGGTCGCCTTGGCTGCGCCGGATGAACCGATCGCCGTGAACGGTATCGGCGGGGAAGCCGACGCTGCGCTTGTTTGGCTGAAGCGCGTCATCCCGACGAGCCGTCTGGCTTTGCGGGAAATCGACGGCGCCGCACTCGCGCCGAATCTCTCCACCCTGCGCCGGTATGACTCGATGCCGGGCCTCTGAAAGGAGCGCTGACCATGAAAACTCTGAATCTTTGCCTCATCGCGATAGTGGTCGGCGGGTTCGGGGCGACCCTGCGGCCATTGCTTGCTCAGGACGTCGCCAACGTGACCCAACTGATCCGGGATTCGCAATCCGCACTGGCCGCGGCGAAGTACGCCGAGGCCGAACGTCTGGCGCGAGGCGCCGTCGACCTCGACCCCGCCCATCCCCCGGCCTGGCGGCAATACGGGCTGGCCCTCCTGAAGGCGGGCAAAGCGCAGGAAGCCGCCACCGCCCTGCAGCGGGCGGTCTCGATGGACGAGAAAGACGCCACCGCCTGGCGCGGGCTGGCCATGGCCTGCTGGCAGAGCCAACAGCAGAACGAGGCCGTCCGGGCCCTCAGCGCCTATCTGCGCGTGAAGCCCGAAGACGCCGGCGTCTGGCGCGACCTCGCCACCTGGCTCACCCAGATGGAGCGGGGCGAACAGGCGGTCGCCGCCCTCGAGCGGGTGGTCGAGCTCAAGCCCGAAGACGCTTCGGCCTGGCGCGAGCTGGGCGCCTGGCTGACGAAGCTGGAGCGCTACGAACAGGCGGTCGCCGCCTTCGAGCACGCGGTGAAGCTGCACCCGGAAGAGGCCTCGGCGTGGCGCGGCATGGCCACGGCCCTCACCCGCCTGGAGCGCTACGAGCCCGCCGTCGCCGCGCTGGAACACGTGGTCCAAGCGTCGCCCGAGGACGTCTCCGCCTGGCGCGACATGGCCACCGCGCTGATCCGCCTGAAGCGCAACGAGCAGGCGGTCGCCGCGCTGGAGCGCGTGGTGAAGCTCAAACCCGAAGACGTCTCGGCCTGGCGCGACCTCGCCACCGAGCTCGCCCGCCTCGAGCGGCACGAGCAGGCCGTGGCCGCCCTCGAGAACGTGGTCAAGGCCGCGCCGCAGGACGCCTCCGCCTGGCGCGACATGGCCACGGGCCAAACCCGCATGGAGCGCATCGAGCAGGCCATCGCCTCGCTGGAGCAGGCGCTCAAGATCCAGCCGGAGGACGCCTCGGCGTGGCAAGCCCTCGCCGTGCTGCACCAGCGCACCGGCAAACTGGCCGAAGCCGCGAAGGACTACGAGAAGGCCCTCGCGCTGCGCCCCGGCGACCCGGTCATCCGCCGCGACCTGGGCTGGGCGCTGTGGTCGCTGGGCCGCCGCGACGACGCCGTCGCGCGGCTGACTGAAGCCGTCGAGGCCGGCATCGAGTCGCACGACCGCGTGATCTTCCAAGTCGTCGCCCGCCTGGCCGAGGAGGACGCGGGCGAGGCGGCCCTGGCCTTCCTGCGCAAGGTCAGTCCCAACAGCCCGACCTCCACCATCGGCCTGGCGCTGGCGCGGGGCGGCCGCGTGAAGGCGGCCGAGCCGATCCTGCTGAACGCCTGGCAGAACGGCGAGCAGACGGCCGACGTCGGGCTCTATCTGGCCTATGCGCGGGCCCTGAACGGACGCTTCGACGGCATCGACAAGCACCTCGACCCGCTGCTGAGCACCCCCGGCACGCTCCCGCAAGAGCAGGCCGACCTGGTGCTGGAGACGCTCCGGCAGGGCAACACCCGCCCGGAGACCCCGGCGCTGATGGCCCGGCTTGAGGCGCGGCTGAGTCCGGCCGAGACCGCCAGCAAGCGCGTGACCGACATTCTGGAAACCTGCGCCGAGGCCAGCCGCGTTCGCGGCCAGACCGCCCTGGCGCTGCAGATGTACCGCCGCGTGCTGGAGCGCGACGCGGCGCGCGGCTCGTGGTCGTGGGTCGTGCTGCTGGCCGAACGCGTCGAGGGCAAGACCCCCTTCGTCTGGCTCGACAGCTATGAGAAGCGCGTCTCCGATCCGGCCCGCCTGGCCGGCATCCGAGGCCTGAGGGCGGCGCGCCTGGGCCAGCCCGAAGCGGCCGTGCCCGAGCTGCGCAAGAGCATCGCGCTGGATCCGGAGCAACCGCTGCTGCGGCAGCTGTTGTTCGACAGCCTGCTGCGCGTGGGAAACGCCGACGAAGCCCGCACCGAAGCGGATTGGTTCGCCAAGCGCGTGGAGGCCGGCGACGCGGCGTCGCGGCCCAACCTGGCCGAGATGCTGACGCGCCTCGGCGAGACCGCGGCGGCCCTGCCGCACTGGGAGACCCTCCGCAAAGCCCATCCGGATTCGATCTACTACGGCGTCGAGAACGCCACGGCGCTCTTCCGGCTCGGCCGGGCCGACGAAGCCATGGAGATCCTGCGGACGCTGGCCGGGACCCAGCCGAGCAGCCGGGTCTTCGAGCTGATGGCGGAGATCGAGACCGCCCGCACCAACACGGTCCAGTCCGTGGAGTGGGCCCGCCGCGGGCTCGAGATCGCCCCGGCGCCGGGGCTCCTGCGCTACCACGCCGAGGGGCTGGAAAAGCTGGGAACCAACAACGCGCCTGCAGCGCTGGCCTCGGCCCGGCGCTTCCTGCAGGATGACCCGGGCTACGTGCCGCTCACCGTGCTGGCGGGCCGCATGCTCGCGAGCGTGGGCCAAACCAACGAGCTCGAGGTGTATTGCCGGCAGCAGCTCGCGCGTAACCCGATCTTCACCCCGTCGCTCACGGGGCTGCGCGAGCTCACCACGCTCGACGGACGCATCGACGAGGCGACCGAATACGCCCGCCTGCACACCCTGATCCTGACCAACAACTCGGAGGTGCTGCGGAGCTACGCCAACTCGCTGGCCCAGCAGGACCACTTCGTCAAGGCGCTGAAGATCCTGCGTCCGCTGGCGCGCACGCCGGTCGAGAAGGCCGTGCCCATTCTGACCTACCAGTCGATCATGCGGCACCCCTACCCGGGACGCAACTCCGTTGACCAGATCAGCCGGCATATCCGGCGCCTCGCCGACGAAGGCTACCTCTTCATCAACGCGTTCAGCCAGATCGGCGAAAAGCCGGAGGCCCGCCACGTGATGATCGTGCTGCTCGACCCGGACGCCGAGGTGATCGAGGCCCTCGACCCCGTGCTGCAGCAGCACGGCGCGCGCGTGGTCTACGCCGGCAACGCCGCGGTGCCGACGCTGACCCTCGCGGGGACGCCGCTGCCGGCGCGCCTCGCGCCCGCCCTGTCAAGCGGCCGCTGGCAGCTGGCCTCAGGCGGTCCGGCCGATTTCGCGCGCCTGCCGGTGACCGAGACCGGCGTGCTCGGCAATCCCCTCACCCACCCGCTGGTCGAGGACGGGGTCCGCGAATCCCAGGCGGCGTTCTCCAACCGTCTGGAGCAGGTCCTCGGCGAGAGCGCCCGCGCCCTGAAAACGTACGGCGAACGCTTGCTGGTCTATCCGGCCGGCGACTTCGGCCAGCGCTCGCTGGACACGACCGTCACCAACGCCTGGACGCTGCACCACGTGGCGGCGAACCACTTCACGCATGCGCTCTACTTCGACGACAGCGGTTTCTATCTGACTCAGCCCGCCGGCGACCCGCTGCGCATCCCCGCGCGCGTGGTGCCCCCGGAGTGGGACGAGAAAGCCCTCGCCATGCACCTCCAGGGCACGGAGCACCCGCTGGTGCGCGCCCGGCTGGAGCTGGGACGCGTGCTGTTCTGGCATGGGCAGCACGCCCAAGCCAACGCCGCCTTCGCCGAAGCCGAACGCGCCGGCGCAGACCGCGAAGACATCCTGTTCAACCGGGGCATGAACGCAGACCGGGACGGCGACATCTTCACCGCCAAGCGCAGCCTGCTTGCCGCGCTGGTCCTGGACCCCGGTTCCGAACGCATCAGCCACGCGCTGGCGCGCCTTGAAGCGCGCCGCCGCCCGCAAGCCACGGCCTTCTTCTACGGATGGACCGACAAAGAGGACGAAAACGACCGAGACCACTACCGGTACGGCGCCTACGCCGACACCTTCGTGAATGACCGACTGAGCCTCGGGGCGGCGGCCGACCGCAACCGGTGGAACACCGACGACATCGGCGACGAGTACGGCACGCGCCTGGGCCTGCGCAGCATGGCCTACCTGTGGCCCGAGATCTGGCTCGACGGCCGGCTGTGGGTCTTGGACATGGATGACCAAGACGACCACTGGGGCGGCCAGGCCGCACTGCGGCTGCCGAACCCGCTGCTGAGCGGACACGTCTATCTCTACGCGTCCCGCGAAGAGATCGAGACCGTGGAGGCGCTGCGCGCGAACATCGATGCGAACACCTACGCCCTGCGCACCTACTCGCGCCTGCTCGACGTGTACGACCTGTTCGCGAACCTCTCCCGGATCGACCGCTCCGACGGTAACGACACCACCCTGCTCGACGGCAAACTGCTCTACCGCCTGCAGGAGTGGCCTTACGTCGGCATCGGCTGGCGCTTCCGGATCGCGGACAGCGACCGCGACCCGCCCGAATACTGGGCTCCCGAAGAGCTCCAGCAGCACCAGCTGCACATCAACGTGCGCGGCGCGTGGAGCGACCGCCTGAGCTACACCGCGAGCGCCGAGGCCGGCTACGCCGAAGAGCGCGACACGGACTGGCGCTTTGTCTGGGGCGCGCGCGGCGAGATCAACTACTTCCTGACCGAACGGTTCAGCGTGAACGGCGAGGCCGGGTGGTTCGAAACGCCGGACTACGACCGCCTGTTCGGGCGCATCAGCTTGACCGGCCGGTTCTGAGGAGCGACGCCACCGAAAGCTTGATGCCCAACTGGCCAGCGGCTGAAGAAAGGAGCGCCGCCATGAGCAACCGAACCATACGGTGCGCGGCGTTATGCGTGGCGGCGCTGCTCGCCTGCCAAGCCGTCGCGGATGTGGTCTTCAGCGAGATCATGTATCACCCGGGAGACGCTCCGGACGACACCGACGAGGACCAGCTCGAGTTCATCGAGCTCTACAACAACGGGGCCGAACCGGTCACGCTGACGAACGCTTTCTTCTCGCGGGGCATCACCTACACCTTCCCCAACACGAATCCGGCGGTCATGAACCCCGGCGACTTCCTGGTGCTCGTGCGCGACCGGGCCGCGTTCCAAAACCGCTACCCGGGCGTCACCAACCTGGCGGAAGGCGTCTACACCGGGAGACTCGACAACGACGGCGAGCGGCTGACCCTGAGGGTCGGCGCCGCCACGGCCAACCTCACCTTCGGCACCTCGAACGCCTGGCCCGTGGCCGCCGACGGGTTCGGGCCTTCGCTGGAGCGCCTCTGTCTGACCGCCCCGGGCGAGAGCAGCGTGAACTGGGCGTCCTCCGGCGCCCCGACGAACTGGCTCCAGATCGCCTGGACCGGCCAGTTCGCCTCGGCCAGCATCACGGCGGCCTTCTTCCTGGACTACGACGGCCTGTGCCTGCTCGACGACGTGTCGATCAAAGCCGTGGGCTCGGACGTTGAAGCCGTGGCGAACGGCTCGTTCGAAAGCGGCCTGACCGGCTGGTCCGTCACCAACAGCCACGCGCAGTCGCGCGTCGAAGCCGGGCTGGGCGCCGACGGCGGCGCGGCGCTGGCGGTCCAATGCAACGAATCGCGCTGGTATCTCGACGCGCCGCTCTTCTCCCGGACCTTCTTCGGCGACGCCTTCAGCAACCGGGTCGTCTCCGCGCCCATCGCCGTGATCCCCGGACAGCCCTACGCGGTCTCCTGGCGGGTGCGCCGCGTCGGCCTCGGCGGCAACCTGTATGGCGTGGTCGGCGGCGTCACAAACACGCTCTCCTTCACCAACTGGGGATCGCCGGGACGCTCCAACGCCGTCCATACGGCCTTTCTGCCCCTCGGCGTCACGAACGTCGCGCAGACGCTCACCCTCTGTCCGGTCGCGGCGACCAACGTCGTGCGCGTCAAGGTCTCGGCGCCGGCCGAAACGGCCTCGGTCGTGCTGTCCTACCAGACCGTCGCCACCAACCAGTACCGGTTCACGAACCGCTCCTACGCGCAGCTCGCGATGCGCGACGACGGCGTCGCTCCCGACACCGCGGCCGGAGACGGCACCTATGCCGTGAACCTGCCGCCGGTCACGACGAACATGACGCTGGTGCGCTATCACGTGATCGCGACCGCGACCAATGGCTTCGGCGCACGGAGCCCGCACCTCGACGATCCAGGCACCGACCACGCGTACTGGGTTCAAAGCACCTCGCCGCAGACGAACCTGCCCAACTGGCATCTGCTGATGGATGGCGTCCCCCTGCAGTACCCGTACAGCCGGCACCTCTGCGCGGTCAGCCCGGACGGCCAGATCTTCACGGACATCATGGCCAAGCACCGCGGCAACGCGGACGGCGATGACTTGGACCACTCCGGCATCGGCCTGCACTTCCACCGGAGCAAGAAATTCAACGCCTGGTTCGCCGCGAACCAGAGCGGCATCAACATCCGCCACCGGCTGAACAACGTCAAATACTACTACCGGCGGGTCGTGGCAGAGCCGCTGGCCTACGACCTTCAGCGCCTGATCGGCTTGCCGACCCCCCGGTTGCGCTACATCTGCGCATGGATCAACGGGTTCCCCACCATCACCACCGAGCTGGAGTCGCCTGAAACCGCGTTTCTGACGGGGAACGGCATCAGCACGGCCGACTACGTCTCACGGCAGAGCTACGGTTCCGGCCGGGAGACCGTGGGCGGCAACACCAACCTCGACAACTTCGTGAGCATGCAGAGTGGGCTGACCACGCTGACCGGCGCCAACCGCAACGAATACGTCCGCACCAACCTGTGTCACGAGGTCAACCAGCACTGCCTGGCCCTGCTCTCCCTCACGGGCAACGGCGACCAGGATCTGGACTGGAACATGATGCAGCACCGCTCCGCGACCGATGGCCGCTGGCGGCAGTACCCGTGGGACGTCGACATCAGCTTCGACCTCTCCTACACGAACGCCTGGACCACGCTGTCGGAGTTGCACCCCTACTACAAGACGCCGCTGTACCCCAGCATCTGGGATGCGGGCGCTTCTGCCCCGCTCGGCCAATCGCTCTTCTACCCCGAAGACCTCGACACCTCGACCTTGCCCTACCGCTACCGGCATCAGATGACCCTGTGGCGCTACTGCCACACGCTGTACACCACCAACAGCCTCTACCCCAAGATCGACCAGATGCTCGCCACGCTCACGCCGGCCTACCGGCAGATCGGCTCATTCTACTCGAGCAGCTCCTCGCTGAACGCGCTGAGCAACCAGGCGAACAACGTCAAAACGTTCATCGCCAAGCGGAGGGATTTCCTGATGAACGGCGCGTGGTCGGACAAGATGTCCGACGTCTGGAACCCCGCCCGCGTCTATCAGCCGACCAACGTCGTGATCTCGGAGATCATGCACTCGCCTCCGGCCGGCGGCGTCTACGTCGAGCTGTACAACCGGGACAGCGGCCCCGTCGACCTCAGCCGGTGGTCGCTGAGCGCGAGCGGCTATGCCGGCACGCTGCCCTACGGCACGATGATCGGCCCGACCTCCTACCTCGTGCTCGCGTCCTCGCAGCAGGCACTGACGAACACCTACGTGGAGCTGGGGCAGCCGGCCAACATGGTCGAGCGCTATCCGACGACCCGCATCTGGGACTGGCCGATCGCCTTCAACACGGCGACCGAGTACGCGAGCCGCGTCATCGAGCTGCCGACGCTCGCGGTCTCCCCCTACGGCGCCACGCTCGAACTCCGCGACCTGTTCAGCAACCGGATCGACTCCGTGACCTTCAGCGGCTTTGCGCCTTGGCCGAACAGCGCGGGCGTGGCGCTCGAGCGGATCGATCCCTCCTCGCCGGACGCGACGTATGCGGCGTGGCGGACGAGCACGGTGGTCGGCACCCCCGGCGTTTTGAACACGGCGACCGACAACGTCGACCTCGACGCCCTCTCAGACGCCTGGGAGCAGCGGATCATCGCCGCCTCGGGCGGGCTCTACACGCAGGTCAGCCAGGTCCAGGCCAACGACGATTTCGACGGCGACGGCCTCGGCAACGGCCACGAGTTCGTGCTGGGCACAGATCCGACGGTCCCTGACACCTGGCAGGCGGCCCTGCAGATCAGCCTGTCGGGCGGCGCCGCCTACGTGGGCTTCCCGACGATTTCCGCCGCGGGCGCGGGGTACGCCTTTTACAGCGGCCGCTTCTACACGCTGCTGAACACGACCTCCCTCACGAGCGCAGCCTGGGCGCCCGTGCCGGGCTACGCCGGCCTCTCCGCCGGCGCGCCGGTCGTCTACACCAACGCCGTCCCGCTGCCCTTCGAAGCGTTCCGCTTCGAAGCCGAGCTGCGCGCCATCCGCCCTTGACGGAACCCTACTTCGCGGGCGCGTCCAGCTCGATGACGGTGAGGTTCTTGAAGAGGAACTGTCCGCCTCCCGGCACCTCGGCCTGCAGGCAGAGGTGGCCCTTGGCCGGCGTGATGCCGTCGCGCGTCCACGCCTTCTCGCCGTTGAACTCCAACTCGGCCGTCTGCCCTTTGACCGTGAGTTTGAAGTGGTTCCATGCGCCCGGCTTGTACAGGCTGGCCGCCTTGGCCTTGTCGGCGCCCGGGATCGTCCCCTCCTGGCCGCGCCGCATGTTCACCTGATGCTGTTTGGGCCACGGAAACTTGCCTTCGGGATCGCCGGCGCGGAAGTACACGCCGGAGTCCCACATGTTGGTGTGGAGCGCCTTCCAGTCGCACTCGAACACGAAATCGCCGTAGTCTTTTTCGGCCTGCAGAAAACCGTTGCCGGCCTTGAGCAGGATGGCCCCGTCGACCACTTCCGCTTCGCAGGTGACCACCTTCCACCCCTGCAAGGTCTTGCCGTCGAAGAGCGACACCGGCTGCTGGGCCTGAACAGCCCCCGCAAGCAGTCCGGACACGAAGAGCGCGCGCAGTGCGTGATGCATGAGAATTCCCCCGTTCGGTTGATAATGCGCCCAGTCTTTCAAAAAACGCGGGCGTTGTCAAAGGGCAGCAGGGGCCGCGCTCAGTAGACGGTGGCTTTGACGCGGAAGAAACGCGGGGGCCCGTCGGTGGCGGGCGGCTGCATCAGGCGCGGCTGACAGAGCCCGTTGGTCACCGTCGACCAGGCCGTCGGCAGCAGGAGATTGGTGGAGGACTCCACGTCGTACACGTGCGCGTCATCGTTCCACGATATCTTCCAGCCCGCCGGGTCGCACTCCGGCTCGATCTCCAGATAGACCGGCAGTTGGCCCAGGCCGGAGAGCGCGACGTCCTCATCGGCGAAGGCGACCGCGCCGCCGGTGCGCGTGATCCGGAAAGTGAGGGTCCGCGCCGCGCCGGGGGCGATCTGCTCGTTGTACTGCTTGGCCCGGGCCACGACGCGCTCGCCGTCCTGGCTCCAGACGGCATCGTGCAGGCCGCCGACGAGGCCGCCGGACACCGAGAACGCGACGGCCCAGTCGTAGCGGCGGCTGGCCCCGTGGTTGGAGACGGTCATCGTGCACCAGGCATAGCTCGCGTTCTGCGACACGATGTTGAAACTCGCCGCGCCGCCGGGGGCCGGCACCAGCCCCAGATACGCGTTGGTGTAGGCGGGCGCCGCCGGCGGGCACTCGCCGCAGACGCTCAAGGTGTGCGACCCCGGATAGGAGCACCGCACCACCTCCGCGTCCGGGAAGGGCGTCCGCTCCGGCGTCTGGAACGAGGGGTGGTCGTGCGCCTCGGCGGCCGGTACGGGGTCGAGCATGAACTCGGCCAGATCCCCGCACGTGATGAACCAGGTGTCGGGGTGCGCCAGCGCCCAAGCGATGAAGGCGCGGAGCGCGCCGGTGTGCTCCGCCAGGAGCGGCGATTCGCCGAGCCACTGGTTCGTCGAGGTGGCGTGCAGGAAGATGCCGTACGGGGCGCGGTTGCCATTGTACCGGGCCAAAAAGTTGGTCTGCCACAACGCCACCACCTGGTTCGACGACATCCACTCCGGCGGGTCCATGGTCGAACAGTGCACCTCGTTGGTGAACTGCACCCACAGCGGGATCTCGAACAGCCCCGGAAAATTCGTCGCGGGCGCGCGACCGGGCGGCACGTTCTGCGCCACGCCCTGATCCAGCGTATAGGGCCACAGCAGGTTGGTGGACGCGGTGCTGTGCCAGCCGAGGTCCTCCTGGAACGAGGCGTCGTAGAGGAACTGGCGCTCGGCCAGCACGCGGAACGTCGCATCGTTGGGCAGCAGGAAGGGGGCGCGGAACCCGACGATCTCCTCCTCCGGGAGCCCGCTCAGGCGGTTCAGCGTGCGCCGGCAGCCGGCGATCTCCTGCCGCCAGCGGGCCAGCGAGCTGTTCGTGCCGGTGCCGTGCGACAGGGTATGCACCGCGATCTCATGTCCCGCGTCGTACAGGCGTCGGATGGCGCTTGGGTCGTAGCTGCTGTCCATCGAGACAAAGAACGTGGCCTTGACCGGATGGCCGTTGGGGTTGAAGGCGTTCGTCAGCGCCTGCATCACGCGCACATACGAGGAGCTCGTCACCGAGTCGTCGAAGGTCAGCAGCACGATCTGCGGGGTCTGCGAAACGGCGAGGCCGCCCGGCGGCTGCGTGGACGGGAACACCTCGCCCGCGGCCGCGCCGAACGCCGCCAGAACGCCGCAGGCCAGCATCGCCAGCCCGTCTTTAGCCCCCCGGGACCTCTGTTTTCCTCCATGCGACATATTGAAAGCTCCCCTCCCCTCAAGTTCCCCTCGGCCCGCTAAGGCACGAAAGCGCCGCTGATCGAGCGCTGCTGCGCGGGCGTCACCGTATCCAAGGGCTCATCCGGGCCGATCGGCGGCCAATACACGCCGGCGCTGAGCATGAACGTCGGCGGCACGCAGCGGTACAGGGAGTCCGGCAGGCTCCCGTAAATGCCGTCGGGCCAGGCGACATTCTCGACGTCGCCGCGCTTCACGTTGGCGAAGTCGACGATTCCCTGCAGCGTCCCGTCCTGCGTGAGGGTCCCCTGCGTCAAGACATTGCCCATGAAGTTTTGGTGGTTCGAGCCCACGTCGATCGCGGTGCCGCTGTTGGTGATGCGGTTGCGGAAGAGCGTGTTCCCCGGCCCCGCAGGGGCATACCAGTCGGGCACGTCGGCATCTTCCAGGACGTTCCCTTCGAAGAGGTTCATGAACACGTAGTTGCCGTGCACGGAGATGTCGGGCTGGAGCGTCCCGTGCTCGGGGTCGAGCGCGCGGGCAGACGAGTAGTTGTAGCCGTAGACGTTGCCGTTGGCGCCGCTGCCCACGATCATCGAGTGCCGCAAGTGGTAGAACACGTTGTTCTCGATCAGGCAGTCCGAGGTGTGCTTGCCGCTGCATACGCCGTAGCCCTGTCCGCCGCCGCCGAAGACAAAGGCGTCGTGGAAGTAGTTCTCGCGCACCTCGCACTCGAACGAGCGGTCCATCCACACATGGGCCGAGTAGGCCATGTAGCTCTCCACATTGCGCACCCAGCAGCGGACCGCGAACTTCATTTCGATGGTATACCCGGTCACCGCGTCCTTGCGCCGCACGTACAGGCTCTCGACGCCCGAGTTCGAAATCGTGACCAGCCGCCGCAGCCGGGGCCGGCGCGCGGCGGTGAAGGTGTGCCGCAGGTGGTGGCTCAAGGTCAGGCGGCTGTTGGCCGCGTCCACCGCCACGACGCGGTTGAGCTGGCCCACCACACGCGCCTGCCACGACTCGGTGAAGCCCCAGGCCGGATCGTTGTCCTCCTCGATCTCGATGACGTCCCCCGCCTGGAACCCGGCCACGCTGGAGACGGTCACGGCGGTCGACCCCTTCTCCATGCCCGCCGTGGGCGTGACGTACGTCGTGGGCTGGTCGCTGTCCCAGCAGGCGAGGCCGATGCAGCGGTCGTACGTGTTCGACCCTTCGAAGATCAAGCTGGTGAGCGCCGAGCCGTCCCCGCGCAGGATCATGTTCGACTTCAGGTAGATCCGCTTGGTGAGCCGGTAGGTCCCGGCCGGCAGATAGACCACGCTTCCGGCCGGGGCTTTGGAGATCGCGCTGTTGATGGCCGACGTGTCGTCGGTGGTGCCGTTGCCCTTGGCCCCGTAGTTCTTGACGTTCAGCACGTTCGTGAAATTGGTCACCGGCCCGCGCAGGCCCGCCTGCGCCCAGCGCGCCCGGGCGCTCTCCGGCAGATCGTAGACCGCCGTCAGCGCCTCGCGGGCATCGGCGATGCCGTTCTCGTTGCGGTCGACGTCCGCGCGCCCAACCGTGAAGAACCTGGAACGGGGCGGCGCCTGAAACATCGCGTCATCGGGCTCAGTCCAGGTCATCTCCGGCTCGCCGGTCGGGCGCAGATAGGCATCCGTCAACCGCCACCCGCGTGTCGTCAGACGCTCAGCGGTGAACACATCGATGAACTCGTCCGTCACGCCGGACGGGATCACGCTGAGCGTCACCCGTCCCTCCCTGTCGCGGCGAAACGCGCGGATGTGTGGCGGCCCGGCGTCGGTCGCCGCCACCCCGTTCAAAACACTCAGCGCCCAAAAGGCCGAAAACGTCCACCGGACAAGCCGCCGACGTGCAGATCTGTTGACCTTTTTCATTTTGCCCCCTCTCTGCTCCGGCCGCCGGGGAGGCTCCTTCGTGCCAGCCGGCCACGATGTCGGATACGGTATGACAGGTTTTGCACGCCGCGCCGTTCGCCACACGGCGTGCCCGTTGCGAACCCCTGTGCGGGTGAGGTACTCATCTCCATCACCCCATGGTCAAGTTTACGCCGCTTGACGCCGGACAACAAGCTGATATTTCTTTCGGGGAAAACATCGCGCCTGTCTGCCTTTTCCCAGAACCCGCCGTTTACTGTGAACCCCTTTTCGGCTATACTGAACGTATGAAAAGACGTTCATCATCCGATGCCCCGCCTGCGTGTAACCGAGCGGGCCGGGAGCTCGCGGAAATTTTGACGTATGCCGTCACGAACAGCCCCGCGACCGTGATGATCACCGACCTTGACGGCACGATCGAATATGTCAACCAGACGTTCTGTGAACTGACCGACTTTTCGTTGGCGGACGTGTTCGGCAAGAAAGCGTCGATGCTGCGCTCCGGGCTCTTGCCGAAAGCCCTTTACCGGACGCTCTGGCGTCATCTGAAGAAAGGCCAATCTTGGACCGGCGAGCTTCACAACCGCAAAAAGAATGGCGCTCATTACTGGGAACAGGCGTCGATTTCGCCGATCCGCGACGACGAGGGAAACGTCCGCCATTTCCTCAAAATCGGCGAGGACATCTCGCAGCGGAAACAGCTTGAGCTGGAGCTTCGGTCAGCCGTGCAAAAGCTCCAGGTGCGGGAGTCGCGTTTGCAGATCGCTTGTAAGACCTTGGAAGAGACCACGCGCGCGCTCAAAAAAAGCCAGGAAAAATTGCGGCGCCTGTCGCAGGAAGACGCGCTGACCGGTCTGCTGAACCGGCGGGGGTTCGTCGCCGAGCTGCAGCGGGTCAAGGCGCTGGCGGAACGGCAGGGCCATGGCATCGGCATCCTGATCATCGACATCGACCATTTCAAGGCGATCAATGACGAGTACGGCCATGCCGCGGGCGACCGCATCCTGAAGTCCTGCGCCTCGCTGCTGCGCGCCCGTCTGCGCGCCTCCGATCTCATCTGCCGCTACGGCGGCGACGAGATTCTGATCGTCCTGCCGGCCGCCGACGCCGAAACCACCCGCACGACGGCCCAGCGGATCATCGCCGCGATACGGCAGCGCAAAGGTTCGCCAAGGGCCAAACCGATCCCGATCACCGTCTCGATCGGTGCCGCCTGCGGAGTCCCCGCGATGGGGCAGACACCCGAAAAAACCATGAAGTTGGCCGACTTGGCTCTCTACCGCGCCAAGCGAAACGGCAGGAACGGGATGGCCTTCTGGCCCTCCGATGAAAAAAAGGATAAGGCCGATTTCGCGGCTTTCGGCGAGGGCGCGCACAGCCAACCGTTCCGCTACGTCTTCCACATGCTGGTCGCCATGCTGGATGCCCGCGAGAAGGCGACCGGCGACCACAGCAAACGGGTCGCGCAAATGGCAGGATCGCTGGCCAACGCCATGAAGCTGCCTCGCCATCAGATCGAACTCGTCACGCAGGGCGCCCTCCTGCACGACATCGGGAAAATCGCCATCCCTGACACGATCCTGCTCAAGCCCGCGTCGCTGAGTGCCGCGGAGCGCAAGATCGTCCAGAAACACCCCAAGACGGGCCACGACATCCTTTGCTCAAGCCCAGAATTCAACGCCATTTCCGAAATCGTCCTCTCCCACCAGGAGCGCTTCGACGGCACAGGCTATCCCCGCGGTCTGAAAGGAAAGCGGATCTGTCTGGGCGCCCGCATCTTCGCGGTGGCTGACGCCTACGACGCCATCCGGGCCGGAAGACCTTACGCCGCGCCGCGCTCCGCCGGCGAGGCGCTTTGCGAAATCCAGCGGGGACGTGGAACGCAGTTCGACCCCGACGTCGTGGACGCCCTGACCCGCTGCCAGCATGAGCTCGAAGTCGTGCTGAATGCCCGGCATGCCCCCTCCCCCGCCATCCCTTCCGTCGCCCGCCCCCGAGAAACCGGCTCCCGCCGCCACACATAGCCCCTTTTCTCAGCGCCGTTCTCAATTTTGATTCTCAGGGCAGCGAAACGCGCGGTGCCGCTCCGGCGACGGATCGCATGCGTGGCTGTTCTCCTTTCACAAAAAACGCCCTTTTGGGGGGATGACACCTCCATCGATCCGCGTCATAAGATCCGCCCCTATGGCTTAGGCACGGCAGATGCTTAGCATGGCTATGGTGTCGCAGAGGCTTATATCCCTTTGCGAAGTTAACCAACAGGAAAGGGGTGTGCCGATGAGGCGAGGGGCGAAAGGGTGGTGTTTTTTGTGTGTGTTCGCAGTGGCCGCGATAGCTTTGGCGCAGGAGAAAACAACGTTCTTCCGCATCGTTTCGCCCGCAGGATCCGGCATTTCGTCCTTCGCTGCGGACGGAAAACTGGCCTGGACCAATGCCGCGACGGATAACGTGACGTGCACCGTGCAGCGCGCGACGACGCTGACCGGCCCGAGCAACTGGGTCGACTACGTCCAGCACCCGGCGACGAACAGGACGATGTCCCTGCGCGTCTTCGACCCCGCGCCCCCGCAGGACATGGCCCTGGTGCCGGCGGGCTCTTTCCTGATGGGCAACAGCAAAGCCGCCAGCGACAACGAGACCATCACCGGAGCGGCCCCCGTGCATCCCGTGTATGTCAGCGCGTTCTACATGGGGAAATACGAAATATCCTGGTCCGGCTGGCGCGCGGTGCGCGACTGGTCAACCGCCCACGGCTACGCGTACGACGGCACGACCACCACCGGCAAAGGCGACGCCCACCCCGTCATCCATGTGCGCTGGTGCGATGCGGTCAAGTGGTGTAACGCCCTCAGCGAGAAAGAGGGCCTTGAACCGTGCTATTTCACCGACACGGCGTTGACGCAGGTGTATCGGACGGGCGCCGTCACCAACCCCTCTGTGGCCTGGGCGGCAACGGGCTACCGCCTGCCGACCGAAGCGGAGTGGGAGAAGGCGGCGCGCGGCGGCCTCTCCGAAAAACGCTTCCCGTGGGGCGACACGATCACCCATTCGAACGCGAACTACACGAGCGACAATTATTACATTTACGACACGAGCCCCACACGCGGTTCCCATCCGGCCTACACGACGGGCGCCGAACCCTACACCAGCCCGGTCGGCTCGTTCGCCCCGAACGGCTACGGCCTGTATGACATGGCCGGGAACGCCATGGAGTGGTGCTGGGACTGGTACGGCAGCGGCTACTACGCCACATCGCCGTGGTGGAATCCCATCGGCCCCGCGTCGGGCGGCGTGTCCGGCGTGAAGCGCGTCATCCGCGACGGCAACTGGTATCTCAAGGCACCGAACAGCCGGACGGCCTATCGAACCAACTATTCGCCGACTTACAGCGGCGGACTGACCACCTGCTTCGGTTTCCGCGTCGTCCGGCGCTCGGTCGCGCAGTGATCCCGCGCCGGCCGGTCAGTCGCGGAGCGCTTGGAAGATCGCGTCGAATTCCGACACGATCCTCTTGAATGCGGCAAGCACCTGCGGATCGAAGTGGTCCGGGCTGCTCCGGCCGTCGCCCTCGGTGAGGATGGCATACGTTTTGGCCGCGTCGAACGCCGGCTTGTAGGGCCGCGGGTGCCGCAAGGCGTCGTACTGGTCCGCGACCGCGACGATCCGCGCGCACAGCGGGATGGCCTCGCCCGCAAGCCCGTCCGGATAGCCGCTGCCGTCCCAGCGCTCGTGGTGCGACCGCGCGATGTCCCGTCCCATATGCAGGAAGGCGTTGTTGGGATACGCCTTAAGCACGGCTTCGAGCGTCTCGGCTCCCAGCGACGTATGGGTTTTCATCGTCTCGAATTCCTGGGGCGTGAGCGTGCCGGGCTTCAGCAGGATGCTGTCGCGGATCCCCACCTTGCCGATGTCGTGCAACGCGCTGGCATGAAAAATGTTTTCGACAAAGGCGTCGTCGATGCCGTCGCCGAACACACCCTCCTCGGCCAGCTGCCGCGCGAGCGCCTGACAATACCGCTGCACCCGCAGAAGATGGTTTCCGGTGGCCTCGTCGCGCGACTCGGCCAGCTTCGCCAAGGCCATGATCGTCGCGATCTGAGAATCAGAAATCTCCTGGACCTGTGCCCTGACCCGCTCCTGCAGGGAGCGGTTGAGCGCCTCGATCTCGAGTTGTAGCCGCCGGATCTTGAGGTGCGTCGCGACGCGCGCCTCGATTTCCTTAAGCTCGAACGGCTTGGTCAGGTAATCGACGCCGCCGAGGGCGAAGGCTTTCACCTTGTCCATGATTTCGGTGTTCCCGCTCATGAAGAGGACCGGGATTTCAGCCAGCCGGGGATCCGCTTTGAACTCGGTGCAAAACTCATATCCGTTCATGTCCGGCATGTTGATGTCGAGCAGAACGAGGTCGGGCGGCATGCGGCGCGCAGACTCAAGGGCCTGCCGGCTGTCGGCAAAGGCCCACACCCGGTGCCCCCGCGACTCGAGCATCGTGGTCAACAGCCGTAGAATCGCCGGCGTGTCATCCACAACGAGAATGCTTGCGGCCTGCGTTGTGCCTGCGGTTGTGTTCATGAGTCCTCCTGGGGCGGCTCCGGCGACGGTGCGACGCCCCGCTCTCGTGCGGTCGCCTCCGTCGCAGGAGGTCGGGCGGACCGTACGTCGGCCCAGACTTCCCCGTCTGCTCTTGCGGATGATGATACCACCCCTTTTGCCGTAAACAAAGCCGGTTTCTGCAAGCGGAGCTATTTCGGCCCGCGCCTTTCTGAAAAGCGGTCAAGATCGCGCTTGCATGTGTCCTCCTTGGGCGTCTACACTGCGGAAGAATCATTTGTGGATTACGGTGTGATCTGTTCATATTTGAACAAGGAGTGTGTCATGATCGGAAAGTGTCCGCGGGCCGGATTGTCGTCGGCCGCAACCGTCCTTGCGACGGCCGTTTTTTTGGCCTGTTCGTCCGCCCGCGCCGGCAGCGGCGCATGGACCTATGACGGCAGCGGCACCTGGAGCACAGCCTCGCGCTGGACGCCCGCCGTGGTGCCGGGAACGGCGGCGGGCGATGCCGTGGCCTTCACGAACAACATCACCGCCAACCGGACGGTCACGATCGACACCGCCTCGCGCACCGTGGGAACCCTGCTGTTCGGCGATGTGTCGTCGCCCTATTTCAACTTCACGCTGGCGGCCAGCGGCGGCGCGACGCTGACGTTCGACAACGGCGGGAGCGGCGCGAACCTCGTCCAGACAAACAATAACGGGACGGCCGACGTCGTCTCGGCCCCGCTGGTCTTGGCGGACTCTCTGAACGTCACGAACCGCTGGGCACTGACGCTCGCGGGCGCGGTCAGCGGCAGCGGCAAAAGCGTCGTCAAGAACGGCGTGGGCGTCCTAACCCTTTCGGGCGCGAACACCTTCAGCGGCGGGACGGTCGTCAACAACGGCGCGCTGAGCCTGCTGAAGACGACCGCGCTGCCGGCCGCCGGCGCGGCGACCGTCGCGAACGCCGGCACGCTCGCGCTCGGGGTCGGCGGGGCCGGCACGTTCGGCTCGGCCGAGGTGGATGCCCTCTGGACCAACGCCCTTCCCGGCGTGTCGCTGGGGGCAGGGTCGGCCGTCGGCGTCGACACCACCTTGGGAGCTTTCACGTATGCCACGCCGCTGGCCGGCACGCGCGGCTTCGCCAAACTCGGGAGCAACACCCTGACCCTGCCGGTGGCGAACGCCCACACCGGCCCCACGATGATCTACAACGGGGTGCTGCATCTGGGGCATGCGGGCGCGCTCCCGGGCGGCACCGGGACAACGGGCGGCAGCAGCGCGCTGGTCTTCAACGGCGGCGTGCTCGGCCTCGGCGCCGGCGATTTCACGCGCAGCCTGGCCTCGGCGGCCACGGCGTCGGGCGTCAACTTCGCGGGGGCCGGCGGCTGGGCCGCCTTCAACGCCGACCGCGCCGTGAACCTGGGCGGGAGCGGGGCCACGGTCGCGTGGGGGACGGCGAACACCGGCTTCAACGGGCAGAGGCTCCTTCTCGGCGCGCCTTCGGCGACCCATACGGTGGAGCTGCAGAATCCCCTCAACATGGGATCCAACGGCCGCACGGTGCAGGTCGACGACGGCGCGGCCGCGGTCGACGCCGTGATCAGCGCGCCGATCAGCGGGACAAGCAGTGCGGCGCTGACGAAGTCCGGCGCGGGCACGCTGGCGCTGACCGCCGTGAACACGTATGCCGGGCAGACCTGGCTGAACGGCGGGGGCACGCTGTGGGTCACCGGGGCCGGCAGCCTCGGCACCGCCGGCTCCAACACCTTGACGCTCGGGCAGCAGTTTCTCGGGGCGGGAACCCTGCAGTACGACAGCTCCGCCACCAGCTACTTCGCCTCGGTGAACATCAGCCAGTCGAACGCCGCGACCGGCACGCTCAACCAGACCGCCGGCATGATCAGCGTCTCGGGGAACCTCAGCATGACGCCCACGGCTGACTGTTCGTCCTTTCTCAACCTGAGCGGCGGCACGCTCTCCGTCGGCGGCACGCTGGCGCTCGCGTTGCGCGGCAACCAGCCCGCGACGATGGTCCTCAGCAACACGGGCGTGCTGATTGCGGCGGAGATGGCGGTGCCGGACTTCTCCAACAACCCGGGCAACTATAAGCCCTCCTACGGCCAGTTCATCCAGAACGGCGGCACGGCGACCGTCGGGACGCTGGTGATGCCGCGGACCTCCTACGACACGAATCCGCATGTGGGCAGCTTCGACCTCAACGGCGGCGTCTTCCGCACGGCGTCGATCACCGGCGGCGTGGCCATGGCCGGAGGCGTCAACACCGGCACCTTCACGTTCAACGGCGGCACGCTCAAGCCGCTGGCCAGCAGCGCCGTGTTCATGCAGAACCTCACCGCGGCCACGGTGAAAGACGGCGGCGCCGCGATCGACACCGACGGCTACGACATCACCGTCGCGCAGCCGCTGCTGCACGCCGCCGGGGCGACGGCTTCGCCGTTGACCAAGAGCGGCGCCGGCAGCCTGACGCTCACGGGCACCAATACGCTGAGGGGTCCCGTCACCGTCAACGCCGGCACGCTGACGCTCGCCGGGGCGGCGCGGCTCGGCTCCGGCCACCTCGCGTCGGCGGTGTCGAACAACGGCGCGCTCGTCTTCGAGGGCGACGCCGACCAGACGCTGGCGGGGACGGTCAGCGGCAGCGGATCGCTCATCCAGAACGGCGTGGGCACGCTGACCCTTTCGGGACGCTCGCCGTACGCCGGCGACACCGCCGTCAACGCGGGCCGGCTCGTGGTCGCCTCAGGCGGCTCGCTGTCCAACAGCGCCGTGACGCTCGCCGCGGAAACCGCGCTCAGTCTGCGCGTGTATTCCGCCGATAGCGCGTGGAGCTGCAAATCGCTCGCCCTGGGCGGCGGCGCGGTCACGGCCGGGTTCATCTTCTACGGCGCCTCGCCCAGCGCGGCGACGGCCCCGCTGCTCGTGAACGGCGACCTCGTCAACGCCGGCACGCTGAACGTCGCCGTGGACGGCGCGGCCCTCACAAACGGGGTCTATCCGCTCATCCGCTACACGGGAGCGCTGGCGGGCGGCGGGACGCTGGGCAGCGTGACGCTGCCGAACGGGGGCGCGGGCACGCTGGTCCACAACGCGGGCAACAAGACGATCGACCTCTCGGTCACGACCGCCGTCGCCCCGCTCGTCTGGAACGGCGGGTCCGGAGACTGGGACATCGGTCTGACCGCCAACTGGACGGGGCTGCGCACCACGTATCTCGACGGCGACCTCGTGCGCTTCGACGACACCTCCAGCGGCGGGACGGACCTCGCCGTGGCCCTGGCCGCGACCGTCCAGCCGAACCAGGTGCTCTTCGACAACGCGGCGAAGGCCTATACGCTCGCCGGGCCCGGCGCGCTCGCGGGCGCCGCGGGCATCCGCAAGAGCGGCGCGGCGACCCTGGCGCTCGCGGGGCCCAACACCGCCAGCGGCGGGCTGGCCATCGACGGCGGCGCGGGCGCCGTGACCGCAACGCTCGCCGCGGCCCAGGACGGCTTGGGCTCGGGGCCGGTCGCGCTCGGCGCGGGGACCACCCTGATTCTGGACAACACCAACACGACGGCCGCGGCCGTCGCGAAGGGCAACGCGTTCGGCGGCGGCGGGACGCTGCGGGTGGTCTTTGCGACGAACGCGACGGCGCGCGCCACCACGCTGACCGGCCTTTCGGGCTTTGCCGGCACGGTGCAGGTCGGCGGCGCGGGCTCGACCACCGGCGACAAGTTGGACGTCTGCGGCGCGGACGCGCCCGCGGCGACCATCCAGGTCACGGCGGGCCACACGCTGCAGGTCGGCAGCGACGGCGCGCCGGTCCGCTTCGGCGGGCTCGCCGTCAGCGGCGCAGGCAACGCCGAGGGCCGCGGCGCCCTCCGGCTGGCTGCGAACGCCGGTCTGCTCGAGACGCCGGTCACGCTGCTCGGCGACGCCACCTTCGCCAGCGACGCCGCGGGCGCGACCCTGGCGGGCAACGTCACCGGGACGGCCGGAACGGGGGCGACCAATGTGCTGACGCAGGGGAGCGCCTCTTCTGCGGCGGGCTTTGCGCTGAGCGGCGCGATCGCCGACGGCTCCAACGGCGGGCGCGTGGCCCTGGCGCAGTCCAAAGGCACGCTGACCCTCGCCGGCAGCAGCACCTACAGCGGCGGCACCGCCGTCAACGGCGGCGGCACCTTGCGGCTCGGCGCCCACGACGCCTTGCCGGTCGGCGGCGCCGTCACGCTCGGCGGCACCAACGGCGTCGGCAACGGCGTGGGCCACCTGGCGCTGGGCGACTTCAGCCAGACGATCGACAGCCTCACGGCCGTCAGCGTGGGCGCGACCTACAACACCGTCACGGTCGCCCCCGGACAGACGCTCGCCGTCGCCGGGGCCGCGGGGATTTTCGTCGGCGTGGACGCCGGAGTCGGCAGCGAGACGCGGGTCAAGATGACCGGCGGCGGGGCTTTGGCGGTGACCCATCCCGCGGCGACCGTCACGCTCGGCAAAGGCCAGTCGGACGAGGCCGGCACCGGCACGGGCTGGCTCGATCTCTCCGAGCTCTCCAGCGTGACGCTCGGCAGCGTCGCCGCGCCCATCAGCGAGGTCCGCTGCGCGTATGGCCAGATGAGCTCCGGCCAGCTGCTGCTCTCCAACACCGACAACCTGATCGCGGCCACCACGCTGAACGTCGGGAACTCGCTGCAGCTGAACGCGGGCTCGGGCACGCTGGTGCTGGGCGCCGGCGCCAACACCTTGTCGGTCAACACGGTCAACATCGGCCTGTACAAGGGCAACGGCACGCTGAAGTTCGCCTCGCAGGCCGCGGGCAGCCCCGGCGCCGTGAGCGTCGTCGGCCGGATCCGGCCCACCGTCGACTTCGTGATCGGCAGCAAGGGGGGCATGCCCTCCGGCGCGGTGCCGAGCGGCACCTTGGACCTGCGCGGGCACGTGGCCGAGGTCGCGGCCGGGAACGTGACGATCGGCCGCGAGGACAACGGCTCCGGGTCGATTTATACGGGCGGCGCGTCGGGCTCGCTCTTCTTCGACGGCGGCACCTTCTCGGTTTCAAACCTCGTGATGGCGTACAAGTCCGGCATCAACACGGGGGCCAACGCCAAGGCGACGGCCACGCTGACGGTCGGCGGCGGGACGTTCACGGTCCAGGAGGGCGGGTCCTTCACGTTCGCCACGCAGACCGGCACCGGCGTCGCCTACGCGACGCTCAACCTCAGCGGCGGCACCTTCCGTTCGCATGTGGACGTGCTGACGGGCGCCGGCACCTGCACCAACACGATCAACCTGGCGGGCGGCACGCTGGACCTGACGGGGCATGCGATCGGCAAGGGGGCGCAGACGGTGACGGCCTTCAACGTGCAGTCCGGCACGCTGATGAACCTCGGCGAGTTCAACAACGGCGCGCCGCTCGTCAAAACCGGCAGCGGCACGCTGACGCTGGACGGGACCAACACCTATGCGGGAGCCACGGTCGTGAGCAACGGCGTGCTGCGCCTGACGGGCGGCGCCTGCCTGCCGCCGACGGCCGAGCTGCATCTGGCGGCCGGCGCGGGCTGCCAGCTCGACTACGCCGGCGAGCTCTTCATCCGCGCGCTCTACATCGACGGCGAGCGCAAGAAGGGAAGCCTCTACGGCGCGGGCAACCTGCCGGAGTTCTTTGCGGGCGACGGCCTGCTCCGGCTGCCGTTCCAGGGCTCGCTGATCCAGCTGAAGTGAGGGCCCCGCGCCCGCGGCGAGGGCGTCTGGAGGGCCACGGCGCAACCGTCTTGGCGGGCGGGTGCGCCGGCGTCTTGCCGCGGCCTTGTCCCGCTGCGGGGCCTGGGCCGGCGCAAGCGCGTGTCGGAAAAAAGAAAACCCGCGAGTGAAACACTCACGGGTCATCAATCGGTTCTTTCAAGTGGCACCCCCTAGGGGAGTCGAACCCCTCTTCTCTTCCCCCTGTTTTTCGTCGTGCAAATATGCGTTTTTATTGGGCTTTTTTGAAATAAGTACTTGCCAAAACCACAGGGTATGATGTAACTTCTGATGTAACTTTTTTGGACCCATATTTGGAGGACATCATGGCCTACCTTCGACGAGTGCCGAAGTCGCCTTACTGGATAGCCGCTTATCGGGACAAGAACGGTCGCTTGCAGAACAAGTCCACCAAGTTGACCGCCACACCCGCCAACCGGAAAGAGGCGCAACAGATCGCCGTCTCCTACGAGGAAGCGCATGAGACCCGGACGGTCGTCAAGACGCTCCGCGACAATTATTCGAAGATCGCCCAGAATCTCAACCGCTCGTGGAACGTTCCGACCGTCAAGGACTTCATCTCGAATTGGACGGCCATGTACGCGCCCAAGCTGTCCGATGCGACGAAGCGGGCTTACCAGTACCGATTCAACGACTTTTTGGAATTCATGAAAGAGACGGGACGCCAAGATTTCTGCGTGGACGAACTGATGGAGGACGATACCGCCGTCATCGAGTACCGTAACCGCTTGCTCGCAAGCGTCAGCACGGTCACAGCCAAGACTGCCATGACGATCCTCTCGGGCGTCTTCTCCTACGGCATCCGCAAAGGGTACTTCATCGAGAACAAGTTCGATGAACTGGCGGACATCAAAGAGACCGATGCGACCGAGAAGCGGCCCTTCACTCTGGACGAATTGAAGCTGGTTCTCGAGAGCTGCACGCCTGAATGGCGCTCGCTGGTGTTGTTCGGCCTGTACACGGGCCAACGGCTTTCGGATGTGGCGACCCTCACCTGGGGCCAGGTCGACACGAGGCGCAATGAGGTGGCCTTCATCACCAAGAAGACCGGCCGGCGCATGGCCCTGCCCATCGCCAGAGCCCTGCGGACGCACATCGACACGCTCCGCAAGGGCACGCCCGACGCACCCGTTCACCCCGAGGCAGAACGCATGATGAGCGAACAGGGAAAGGCGGGCTCTCTCTCCCGCCAATTCAACGAGATTTTGCAGAAAGTGAACCTCGTGCCCAAGAAGTCGCACCATAAGGCCAGGGGTGCGCAGGAGACCGGCTCCAAACGCGTGACGGTCAACCCCCTTTCGTTCCACTCGCTGCGCCACACCGCCGCCACGCTACTGCGCATGACCGGCTCCAGCGAGGCTGTGGCCCGCGAGATCATCGGCCATGACTCCGCCAGCGTCGACCGCGGTTACGTCCACATGGATCCCTCGTCCATGCAGGCCGCGCTAGACAAATTGCCCGACGTAACCTCGGTGTGAACAGGACCGACCACGACCCCAGTGTGAACGCCAACTGAACAAAGGTTTGTTTTCTTATGCTTTTTGTAAACCATGGGTTTACATTATTGGCATCAAATCAAACCACAAAGGGTCTTTCGTTCACCAAGTCACATTGCCGCTGTTGCGAACCACCGGGTCAGAAGGTCCGTCACAAGTCGTTGGTCGTCTGAGTTCCAAAACCCGCTGACAACGGTTGCCCCATAGCCATCTTCCGCCAGAAAGTAGCCCTTCACAATCTCCGCGGCAATCTGCCAGGCACGGGTGG
>CAZOIS010000063.1:0-24403 GCA_964579865.1 uncultured Lentisphaeraceae bacterium
ACTCCGGCGAGCGCACCGTGAAGAGCACGTCCCCCGCCTTGACCTGCTGCGGCGGGCGCACGCGCACCTCGACCACGCCGGAAACCGCCGCGCCGTAGACGCGGCGCGCGCCAGGCATCCATTCGAACCGTCCGGGGAAACGGACCGTCCCGAGGACGGGCCGCTTGGCCGCCGTCACGAAGGAGATCCCCAACAGGCGGCGCGCGCTTTCGGACAGCTCGATCGCTCCGGCCTCGCCGGCCTCGCTGTGGCTGCAGGCCTCGCCTTCGTGCGCGTGCCCGTCCTCTGCGGCCGACGCCGCAGCCGGCTTCGCGGCCGCCTCCTCGTCGTGGTCGCACTCGGCGCCGTGCGCGTGCTCGGGCTGCGGCTTGTCCGCGCTCTTCTGCGCGGCCGCGTGGTCGTGGTCGCAGGCCGCGCCGTGCGCGTGACCGGCCTCGGCCGCCGCCGGTTTCTCCTGCGCGTGGTCGCATCCGGCAGGGTCGTGCTCCGCCTCGCCGGCGGCGTGCACCTCTTTTGCGGGCTCTTTCCCGTGCGCGTCGGCGTGTTCCTCCCGCGCCGTCTTTTTGATTTCAGCCTGGGCCGGCGCATGCACCGCCTTCGTGTCGCCGCAGGTGCCGCAAGCCAACGCCGGGCCCGCCAGAGCGGCGGTTACAAACATCCATCCGAGTGTCACATTCAAAACGTTCATGGTTTCTCCTAACGTGAAATCACAACTGAATCTTTCCGCCCGCAAAGTCGCAAAGAAGCCAAGCTGTTCCAAACCTCTTTACGTCTTGGCGTCTTGGCGGGAAAACAACTTGCTCTTTATTGGCCTTGTCGGCCGGTAAGGCACTCACGGGCATTCGTGGTTTCCGCGGCTGCGGGGACGTGGAGCAGCTCCAGCCGGACGCGGGCTTCCTGGAGCGCGGTCTGCGTATCGATCAGCGACTCCTGAAGGTCGTAAACCGTATCGTCCGCCGCGATGAGCGCGAGCACGTCGGCTTCGCCCTGCTTGAACAGGCGCTCCGTCCGCGCCGCGGCGGCCTGTGCGGCCGGCAGCAGCTCGGCGCGCAGGCCGCGCTCCTTCGTTGCCACGGCCTCCATCATCGCCTTCGCCGCCTGCCATTCCGCCACGAGGCCGCGCCACGCATTCAGCGCCTCCAGCCGCGCCTCGTCGCGGCCGCCCTCGGCGTCCGCGATGCCTTTGCGGTTGCGGTTCCACAGCGGGAGGGTGAACCCCAGCGTCGCGCCGAGGCGCCCGCCGCCGTCCTCGTGCTCGTAGCGCGGGCCGATCGTGAGCTCGGGATACTGTTTGCGGATCTCCGCGCGCAGCTCCTCCTCGCCCGCCTTCAGACGCACCAGCTTCTCCTGCACGCGCGGGTGCCGCACCAGATCGAGCTCGGTCGCGGGCGCCACAAGGCCGGCGAGAGCGGGCGGCGGGGTTCCGCCGTCGTCGGGCACAACCTCGGCCGGGGCCTCCGGCGGCAGTCCGAGCAGCCGCTTGAAGGCCTGCCGCCGCGCCACCGCATCCGGGCCGCAGCACGCGCAATCGACGCTGATCTTGACGAGCCGCTGTTCGATCCGGTCGGCCTCGGCCTTGGGCAGCTCCCCGGCCGCCACCAGCGCGCGCACCTGCTTCTCCCTCTCGAGCAGCTTGGCCTTGTAGGCGTTCTGCGCGTCGACGCAGCGGAGGTTGGCGCGGCAGGCGTTCCACAGGCGGTCGACCTCGGCGAGCAGCTCGCGCTCCGCCACGGTCACCGCCAGCGCGTCGGCCTGCGCATAGGCCTGCGCCGCACGTTTCTCCAGGCCCGGCACCCCGTTGAGCGGGAGCGCGAAGGTGAGGCCCGAGCCCAGCAGCCACGGATGGTCACCGCCTCTCAGGATGCGCAGCGCATCGAGGTCCAGCGCGGGATCTTCCCACCAGCCGGCGGCCTGCGCCTGGTTCTTGGAGGACAGGCGTTTGAGGCGCAGCGCGTTGATCTCGGGGTTCAGGATGAGCGCGATCTGACGCGCCTCCGCCAAGGTCAACGGCACGCGGTTGGTCGCCGCGGCGGACCATTCGGATGATTCCCGCGTCCAGTCGATCGGCGCGGGCGCGTAGCTGCGGCACCCGGTCCACAGCAGATACGGCAAGGTGACAAGCGCGGCCGCCATGGGCCGCCAGAAAGGAAGGGATAACATGAAAACGAGCTCCTCGTGTCAGGATGATCAGAAACCGGTCAAGCCGCGGCGACAGCCACGGCCACGCGCTCGGCGAGCGCGCTTTCCAGTCGACACGAGGGGCGTTCAGCACAAGATCTGTGTGGAACGCGCAATGAAATAGAGCTGGGGTTGCAGAACGTCCGGCGGACGTTCCTGATAGGTCACGATGTCTTCGGCAACCACGGCGTGAGGCGCTTGCGCCATCGCCAAGACACCGAGTACGGCGAGCAGCTCGCCGAATCCCCGCGCGCCGGATTCGCACGGAGGCAGATCCGCCACCGTCAGGTGGTCGCACGCATGGTCGACGTGCTCGGTCCGCGGCTCAGGCGTGCAGCCGCAGCTGTGGCCATGCTCGCCGCAGGCATCCGGATCAGGCGCACACAGGCAGAGCGTGAGCCCCTGAAGCCCGGTCACGACGAAAAGGAAAAGCGCCAGAAACAGCCGCAGCCCAACCGCGGCCTTTTCCAACAAGCGTTTTCTTTTCGCGAGAAAAAACATGCGCACATCGTACCAAGGAGTATGCGCCCGACGCAACCGGAATTATCCTAGGCTTACTTTTTTTGGGCGCGGTTTTTCCTTTCGGTTTCGCGGTGACCGATTTCTTTACCCGCGACGCTTCGCGAATCCGAGCGAGGATTCGCGGCAGAACAATCCGCCCGTTACTCGAACGACAATCCCGCCACGGGCGGCGTCCGGCGCAGCACGGTGTGAAGCGGTGTCAGGTTGGTCACACCGCCGCCGGTCTCGAGAAAGAACCAGTCGTCGCGCAGTCCCGCGTTGACGGTCATGACGGGGTTGCGGTCGCCGGTGAAACGGGCCGCCGTCGCGGGACGCCACCGGCCCTCTTTGTCCAGAACCCAGCCGTGGCCGAACAGGCTCTGCCTGCGCTGCTTGGCTGACTGAAAGTTCCGGCGGAAATCTTCGATGAAGCTGTAGAGCCCGCTCACGGCGTGCTTGTCCGTCAGCGTGCTGAACGAGACCAGCTTCTTCCACGTCCGGAGCTCGTTGACAAAGAAATAGCCGGTGAAGACGGTGCGGTCACCCGCGGGTTTGGCGTGCACCACGAAGCGGTAGGTTTCGTTGAGCCGCCACGGGTAGTCGAAAAAGCTCTGCCCGCCCGTGCCTTCGCCGCCGAAGCGTCCCACGCGCACGCCGTCACCCTGATAGACCAACTGGGTCCGCCGTGCGGCCTCCGTTTTGCCGGGGTCGTCAGCGTTCACGGGATTCGGCGGCTCCCAGACCGAGAAGATCATCACCTTCTTGCCGTCGGCCAATTCTTGGATGCCGAAATACCCCATCTGGAAGCCGATCACGCAGAAGTAGGTCCCCGGCACTGATTCGCGCACCTGGACCTCATTGTAGAAGGCCGCGCCGTCAGGCACGTCGGTCCAGCCCAGATGCACCGACCGCGCCTGACGTTTCGCTTCGAGGTCTAGCTGCTCTTGGGTGACCGCCTTCGACTCCGCGGCCATCCAACTTGCGGCTACGCAGGCCGCCGCGCACAGACTCGTCTTCATTGGACCTCCCCTCCTTGTTTCCGCTGTCAGTATGCCGCAAAACACGCCGCGTAGACAAGGGCCGACAAGCGAGAAGGATCGACAACATAACTGTCTGATCCGACTGCCCGCGCCCTGCACTCTCCGACAGAAATGATTGCCGAGCGACAAAAAAGGCTCCGTCTGCAACGGGGGCTGAAGCCGCTTGACGCGCCCCGGCCCCCCGGTGTGAAAAAATTTTTACCATCCGGGTTCCATGCCCCTAATATATAAAACAGAAGTGTTCCTTTCCGGACCCGGACCCGCGGGCGCCGGACATCTTTGGCACATTCCCTGCTGATTCCATAACGACACGCGTGGTCGCGCCCGACACGGTTGTTTCAGGAAGCGCCTGGATCGCCCGTGGGGAACGGTACCGCGCCGGCAAAAGAGGGGGATGCGATGCGGCTGATGAGAGCGGATCGGTGGTCACGGGCTGTGGCGGCAGCGCTGTTTGGACTTTGTGCCGGACCGGTTGAGGCGGCCGAGCCCATATCGGTCACGGAGATCGCGCAAGCCTCCAACACGCTGTTCATCCTGCTCGGCGCGGTGATGATTTTGGCGATGCATGCGGGCTTCGCGTTTCTCGAAGTCGGATCGGTCCGCCACAAAAACCAAGTGAACGCCCTGAGCAAGATCATCTGCGAGTGGGCGTTCTCGACGTTGGTCTATTTCCTGATCGGCTATCCGCTGGCGCGCGGCATCTCGTTTCTGGTGCCGGTGGAAATGATGACGGCCGAACACGGACTCGAGTATGTGCGGTTCTTCCTGCTGCTCGGCTTCGCGGCCTGCATTCCGGCGATCATCTCCGGCGGCGTCGCCGAGCGTGCGAAATTTTGGGCCAACACGGCGGCCTGCATGATCTTCGTGGGACTGCTTTATCCGCTCATCGAAGGCGTGACGTGGGGACGCATGAACGCGTTTCTGGCGGGGGCCGACGGCGGGCTGGCGCGTATCGCGGGCGCGCCGTTCCACGACTTCGCGGGCTCCGTCGTCGTGCATGCCGTCGGCGGCTGGCTGGCCTTGCCGGCCGTGGTGCTGCTGGGCGCCCGCATGAAGCGCTACGAATCGGACTCCATCAAAGTCAGCAGCATCCCGTTCCTGGCGCTGGGCAGCTGGATCCTGATCGTGGGCTGGTTCGGCTTCAACGTGATGAGCGCCGGCGCGCTCTCGAGCATCTCCGGCATCGTGGCCATCAACTCGCTGATGGCCATGGTGGGCGGCACATTGGCGGCGCTTTTCATCAGCCGCAACGACGCGGGGTTTGTCCACAACGGCGCGCTGGCCGGCCTCGTGGCGGTCTGCGCGGGCTCGGACCTCTACCACCCCATCAGCGCGCTGATGGTCGGCGGCGTGGCGGGCGCGCTCTTCGTTTTCCTGTTCCAGGCCGAAACCCACCGCTGGCGGATCGACGATGTGCTGGGCGTCTGGCCGCTGCACGGCGCGTGCGGCGCGTGGGGCGGCATCGCCTGCGGCATCTTCGGCCAGAAGGCGCTGGGCGGTTTGGGCGGCGTCTCGTTCTTCTCGCAACTGATTGTGACGGCCGGCATCGTGGCCGTATGCCTGTGCGCGAGCACGCTCGTTTACGGCCTGCTCAAGCGGACCGTCGGCATCCGCCTGAGCGAGCACGAAGAGTTGGTCGGCGCCGACCTTGCGGTGCACATGATCGAGTCGCACCCCGAAGAGGCGCTGTAATTTTTTTCCACTCCCTTTGCCGAGAAGGAATCGCATGATGAAAATGATCGTCGCCGTCATCCAGCCCGAGCGCTTGGACGCCGTCAAGGAAGCCCTCTTCAACGCCGAGGTCTACAAGATGACCGTCAGCCGCGTGCGCGGCTGCGGCAAACAGATGGGCTTTTCCGAAAGCTACCGCGGCCAGATCCGCAAGGTGAACCTGCTCGAAAAAGTCCGACTGGAAATCGCGGTCAACGACGCCTTCGTCAAGACCACCGTCGAGGCCATCATCAAGGCCGCGCAGAGCGGCCACATCGGCGACGGCAAGATCTTCATCATGCCGATGGACGAGTGCATCCGCATCCGCACGCGCGAGACCGGCTCCGAGGCCATCGGCTGAGGCAACACTATCTTCCCCATGCATGCGTGATGGCCTTCGGATCGACCGGGTCTATCCACGCGGGCGCCATTTCCCGGATCCCGCCGCCGCCGGCAGGCGGGACGACGATGACATAGTTCCACCAGTTCTGAATCGCCGCCGCCACCTCGGATGCCCGCAAATGCCGGTTCCTGCCCTTGGGTGTTCCGTCCGCGTAGGCGGCGTGCCAGTTGTTGGGATCATACACCTCAAGCAGAAGGCTGCCAGACACCGTCCGAGACCCTTTTACAACGAGAAAATGCCCGCTGGCATAACTGTAAAAACGGCCGACCCTTTCTTCTGCTCTCGTGTTCTGGGCAAGATAGGCAGTACTGATACAGAGGATGAGAAGCTTGCCTTCCGAAATGAGCGCGCTCAGCTGATCCGCGCCCGTGAAGGCGCTGGTGATATTGGGTATCGCGTGAAGATTCAGATAGTTGATGATGTCACTGGTGTACCACCAGCCGTCGCCGCGCCAATTATGGGACCAGTTGCGCGCATCCTCGGCGGTCTTGGAAAACGAGGCGTCGTACCACCTGATCGCCATGGTGACGGACGATGGGCCACAGTTGTTCCCGGAGGCGGCGCCCGTGTCAGCCTGGTCGATATACCAGTCATAAGGCTTGTCGGAATGACGGTAGTCGGTTTCAAGGGATCCCAGACCCCACGCGGCGAGGAAAGGGGCCTGACACCGATACGCCCAGTCGTACCAGAACACGCTGTTGGTGAACTCCAATACGCGGAGGAAACGGCTTGTTGCGGCGACAACGCAATCGAATTCCATCTGCGCCCCGCTCGCCGTGGCTACCGGAGCGCAATCACGCCACCAGCGGTTGCCAAGCAACGCGTTCTGCTGTAGTTGATAGGAAATCCCAGGCGACGTCGCGATGGCCAGTCTGACGTGTCCATCGGATAATGTGACGCCGGTCACTTTCCCGCCCGCTGTTTGAGAAAGGGCGGCACAAGGCAGGAAGACGCCGACCGCGAGAATCAGCGGAAGAGGTCCCTTCATACGATGCGCGTCTCCCGTTTTCGCATTGGATTAGGGCACCTGTTTTTGCGGCGCGTCGTTGGCCGGCTTCAGCTTGCCCCTGATCGACACCGCCAGGCCGATCGCAACCACAATCAGAAGGATGGCCAAGAGGGGGCGGAAGGCCATCCATGCGACCGCAATGGTGATCAGCGACAGAACGGCTGCCGAGAGAAACGCGATCAGCCCCGTGCCGGCCCCCACGATGCCGCCCAGAACGGGCACGACATCGGCGAGGACGGAAACCGGCCTGAAGATCATCCCCAGCCCGACGAGCATGACGACGAATCCGGCAAGCCTGAGAATCCAGGTCAGGATCTTGTTGCTGTCCTGCGCCGCCTGGATCATGCCTGCGCCCGTGACAACACCCGCCTGCAGAAGTTCGATGTCCCCTCCCGCTTTGGTGCGGTAGGGTTCAAACGTGCTCCCCGCCTGCTTGGCAATCACGCTGACTTCCGCAGGTCGGGCGACGCTGAACTTGACCCGCACATCCCCAATCTTCGGAGACGCCGGATCGGGCCCCACATAGAGGCCGCCGTCGTGCACCTTGGCCTTGCTTTTCAGCGCTTCCGCCAAGGGCGTATCGCTCCCGATGGCAAGCGCTTCGAAGGTGTCGATTTTCGCGGCAAGCGCCGGGGACAGGGTGAACGCGCCGAGGGTGATCACGTCGGCGACCTGCTCGGTCGACGCGTACGGCAACGCCCCGGGATTCTGGTGTCCGGCCGGTTCCTTGAAATCAGCGGAATCGACGGCTTGGCCAGACCACGCCTTGCTGTACGTGAACGTTCTGGCCGTCTCCGTTCCGCCGCCGAGTTTCTTCTTCGTATGGCTCTTCGCGGTTTCCTGCCACTGGTACATTTCCACAACCCGCCTCAGTTTCAGCGCCTGCGCGGAGACGCCGAAGACCGGATCCGTCAGCGTGGCAGACGAATCGGCTTTGCCGGTCACGTGGATCAACTTCCCCGCGTTGGCGGGGTCAACGGCGTCGGACCTCACCGAGACCACGGCGCCGCCGCCCTCCTTGAGCGTCTTGTATTGTCGGACCGCCCGCCCCTCATTCCAGAACAGCAGCGGGAATGCCGCAACGAACAAGATGAGGCCGACCACGATTCCCTTCAGCGCCCCTCCGATGCGGCTGAACCACGATTCGTTCGTGACTTCCGTGAAGCGATCCGTTGACATGGCGTTTTCCTTCCGGTTGCGGCCTGGCGCTGTCCTCGCACCAGTTTATCTGCCCGATGAAGAACGCAAAACCACCCCGAACTTCAGCCAGACAAGATCAACGTAGCAACAATCGAGCTGAATAACAAATATATTATGATCACCGTAGATGCCGAAGGCGTATCCCCGTTTCATTGACTTGTCACTTTCCTTTTCCGCAAACGCCGCACGGTAAGGGCTGGATCCCGCGCGTGCGCGCCGGCAGCGCAGTCGATTCGGTGACGCTCCTCAACCTGTCGACCGGCTCGGCCTTCTTCGAGTGACGCAAAACGCCAGCGGGGCGTGCTGCGCGGTCCGGGACGTCCCGCGCCACTTTTCCCGCCGCTGCCGGCGCTTACTTTACAACGATAATCAACCCCGCAACATGCCACTTGACCTCGTCCGCCCCGAAACCGACTTCGCCGACCGGGGTGAGATTGTGCTTCGCCGCGCCATTCGCCACGCCGTCTAAAACGCCCGCAGACCCGCCGTCAAGCGACCAGCGGCCGATGAGCCCCGCCTCCGTCCCGTTCACGGGGTGCCTGCGCGTGCACTGGACCTCGTTTTCGGTGATGGCGCGATTCCACAATGTCGCGTAGGCGAGCTCGCCCTTCATCGGGAAATCGCCGTTGCGTCCGCCGAATGTCACGGGAATGTACCATGTGAGCGAGGGGTTGACCATCTTGGCCGGGTCGGTGTTAGAGCCCACGACCTTGCCGTCCAAATAGAAGCGCGCCACGCCCGCGCCGAGGTCGTACGTATAAGCGACATGGTGCCACTTGCCGTCCGTTCTGAGATTCGCCGCGCCCGTGTCCATTGTGAGCGTCTGGTTCTCCTTGTCCCGAATCTGGACAGAAAGCGTGCAGTCACCGTTCGTCGTGTTGTAATACATGAAACAGGCAAAACCCGACTGGCCGTTGCCGAGCGCCCCCTGAGAGAAAAGCGTGCCGTACCGTTCCGTTTCCCACCCGTATCTTCCGACATCCGGATTCTTCGTCCAGACGGTGAACGAGAAGTTCGTGAGATTCCAGAAGCACGTGTTGGCGGTCAAGCATGACTGTCGGTGGACGCCCGTCAAGTGCGGGATGCCCTCCTCGCCGTCCGTGCCATGCAGGAAGGGGGAATCGCCCGCTGACGGGAAGAAGGTTTCCGTCACGAGGTCGTAAAGGCCCGTCAGGCCGTCCGCCACACGGTAGCACGGCACGAAGTTCCGTACAATGAGCCCGTTCTGCCAAATATAGGCCGCATAAAGCTTGCCCCAGCCGTACTCATCGGCGGTGCCGCCCGCCCGCATCAGCTCGATCGGCACGGGGGAGTTCTGGGCGCGCGACCGCGCGAGCGAAACCTGCTTCGCGCCGTTCACATAGAAGGCGTCGCCGTGCGAGTCGAGCGTAAATGACGTCCTGTAGCCGGCGGACGGCGCCGCGCCGCCGGACGACCACAAGCCCGCGGCATCGCTGGCGGAATCGTATGGGCCGTCCGTGCAGCAGCAGGCCCAGCGGTTGCCAGCGTTGACGTAGGCCTCGAAGAACAGGTCGTTAGCCGTGACAGCCGACGACTCCGTGGCGCGCGCAGCGAACACGCGCCGCTGCGCCGTGACCTCGTAGGGCGTGAACTCCACCGTCACCGCCGTGTTCGAATCGGCATAGACGCCCGTCGCGATGTGCTGCGCGCCCGTGGCGACGAGGGCGTCCAGCTGCCGGTACGCGGCGGGCAGCGCGGCGTCATACGTGGTGACGTCGTAAGAGAAGGCCCCTGTTCCCGCGTTCGCGAAGAAGCGCCCGCTCACACGGTCCAGAAGGCCGGCGGCGAGGTCGAAGACGCGGTAGCACGGCACGAAATCGCGCACCAGCGTGCCGCCGTCCCAGATCTTCCAGCTGAAGACGCGCATCCCGAAAACGGTGAACGGCGTCACAAACCCGTCGGCGCCGCCCGCACCGAAGAGGCACATCGCGTTGACGGAATGCGTGGTGGTCTTGGGCACGGCCGTCCAGGTGACCGTGCCGTACTTGACGGCGCCCGTTCCGGCGTTCACGGTAAACGTGCTGCGCGTGGTGCGCGTGGTGATGGTCTTATTCTTGACGGCGGCGCCTTGGCCGTACGTCTTCTCGAACCAGGTGAAAAGCTCGTTGTCCTGGACTTCAGATGCGCCGAAATTCATGGAGAAGCTGGCGAGGCCGTTGCTTTCCGCGCAACCGAAAGGCGACGACCCCACCTTCGCCGCGGAACGGTCGCCCTTGTCCCCCACGAAGAGGAGCTCGGCCTCCATTCGCGTGTTCGGATTGGGATAGTATTCCGTGTCGATGTACTGGGTGCCCGTGGACTGGATGTACTCGACCACCCGATAAACGTCCGACGCGCAGATCAGGAACGGAACCGTGACCGCATGGCCGGACCAGGCGTTGAGTCCCGTGACGGTGACCGTGGCGTAGCCGGCGCGGTCATTCGCCGCGTAGGAAAGCGCGTAATCGGTTCCCTTCACGAGCCTCTGCTCGGTGGCCGGGTCCACCACCACGGGCTCGGGCGTGCAGGCGTGGACGCCGTCGAAGGACTGGTCCGGCACGGGCTTCACGAGGAACGGGACATCCGTATCCCCGAGGAAACGGATGCGGTCGAGAAGCGCGTTGCGATCCAGCTCGTATTGCGTGAGGACGCGGTTGTAGACGCGGATCGCGTGGACGCGGATGTCCGCGCGGAGGTTGCTGAAAAAGGTGAAGTTGGTGGACCAGCCCGTGTTGTATCCACCGTTCATGTTGATCGTGTTCTGAACACCGTCCATTCGGAGGATATCCGTGCTCAGGCTGTTGCCGAACACGGCGGAAACGGTGTGCATCGCGTCGGCCTGGGCATCGGGCTTCCATTCCATCAGGGACAGATTCGACTTGGACGTGGGGCCGAAGAAGTAGAAACCGTTCGTTACGTTATTGCGGTAGCCCGCGGTGCCGCGCGGGGTTCTGAAGACGTTCTGGAGGTTTCCGTAGTTGTCGGTGTAACGCCACTGGACACGCTGCATCACGAACTCCACGGTGAACGCCGGGTCGTTGGTCCAGTGGTTGAGCCCGTTCAGCTTGGAGAGCGTCGGGCACAACTCCGTTTTGGAACCGTTGATCTGGGCATTGCTCAAGCCGGTCACGACGCTTGAATACAGGGCGTTGCTCTCCACCGAGACGAAGGCCGGCAGCCACACGTGGTTCGCCTGTCCGGAGAGGTCGCACCAGTTCGTGGCGGCGGGATCGTGATGCCTCACGCCGTTCGTCACCGTGTTGTCGATGCCGTCCCAGTGCGCCGTCAGCCCCGCCTGTACGTACGCCGATGAGCCTACATCCGCCGCGCCCGCAAAACACGCCAACAGCGCGAAACACGCCCATGCGCCTCTCTTCAGGGGGATGGACAAGGCCAGCGACAGTGCGCCCGTATGAGTCTTCGCCGGTGTCATACTCGGATCCTTTCAACAAAGTAAATGTTTCAGACAGCCATGCATGGAACGATCCCAACGGAAAACGGTCCGAGTATCTCAGGAAAAAAATGTTTCGCCTATTGCGTTTTCTCACATGTTGATTGCGGAAACAAACGATTTTGGCGGGAGGAATAAGGAAAGAACAGACTTGCGAACTCCGTCCGCGTTTGGGCCAAGGCAGGGCCCGACACGGCCCGCTTCATCCTTTGACCTCAATTTTTCCGCATGTCGCGACAGGATCCGGCTTCTCCCCCTTTTTTGCGGATGGCAAAAAGATCGTTGCCGGATTCCGCTTCCCTGCAAACGTATTTAAAACCGCATTTTTCGAGCACCTTGCACGAGGCGACATTCATCGGTGTCGTGTGGGCGATGATTTTCCGCACGCGACGATCCGCGAAGGCATTTCTGACAAGCAGCCCGGCGGAGTCGGTGGCGTAACCACGATTCTGCCATGCGGGCAGCACCGAAAAGCCGATTTCAACGATCCCCTCTTCACGCGGAGGGCCGAAATATCCGCAGGCTCCGACCAGCACCGGAGCCTGCGCGGGAGTTCCGTGCCGGAGCACATACCAACAGTACCATCCGGTTGCCGACGCGCCGCCTTCTTTCAGACGGTCCCGAAAAAAAAGCTGGGCATCCCGGTCATATTCACCCGGCGGCCACCCCGGCTCAACACGCGCGCCCAACAGCGACGCCAGACGATCGGCACTTTCCAACTCGGCACACACATGGTCAAGTGTGGCGGCTACGAGTTCGAGACGGTTCGTTGAAAGCCTCATGGCGATTTATCCGTTCCCCGTTTCATTTTCGGCATAACCGTGCCGAGGATCCCGTTTCGTTTGTTTCGTCCTCGCTAACGGTACCACAAAAGGGCGGCGGGGCGCCGTACGTTCAGCGGTTTGTTGGCGCTTGTCCTTCTTGAACAGAGGAGGCCCCTTTAAGTTTATTCACAATCGCATGCTGACCGGTTGCGCCAAGGTATGCACCCCACGCCATGTTCATTGTGCTCAAGACGAGACCTATCGAACAAAGAACAACGCCCGCAATTGCCAAGCCGTTTTTGGGCCGACGGCATGCCTTGATGCCAAAGACCAGCCCCGTGATTGTGACGGACAGGCCGACAGCGGGGATCAGCCATGCAATCACACCGATGAGGCCTAACACAAAAGACTCGACGGGCTTGCCCGCTTGACTCTCAGTGTGTGGAGTTGAATCAGTCTCATTCATATCCGCTTCCCTTCTTGTGCCGACGTCGGAGCTCCGCCGAGGGGCTGGCGGCGCAGAGCGGCGAGAGAACCGTCGGCCGGAGCGCCTTGTCGGGCACACGCCGCATGCCTATTCAACAAGGTCGCAAGCACTCTGCACGACAACGGCAAACCGGTCGGCGAGCGCGGCCAGGCTGGAACGTTGCACGTCCTGGGCGGGGATGACGCCACCGGTGTTGTCTGGCAGATCCCGCGTTGCGGTCGCCTGGGCAACAACCGTGCTGCGATAACCCTTGTCAAGCGCCGCACGCACGGTGGCACTCACGCACATGTGCGTCATATAGCCCATGACAATGAGGTTCTTTCTGCCGAGGCGCGACAACTGTTGTTCAAGATCAGTTCCGGCAAAAGCGTTGGGAAGGTTTTTCGCGATGATCATCTCGTCTGGCTTCGGCTCAAGGGCGCCCACGATGTCGACGCAGGGGGTTTCGGGGTTGAAAAGTGCGCCTGACGGCTTGCCCTTATGGACGACATGAATGACAGGGATGCCCGCCTTCCGCGCGCGCTCCAAGACCGCTTTGGCTTCCGTCAGGGACGCTTCGATCCCCTTGAGAGGAAGCTTGCCGTCGAGATACTCGCGCTGGGCATCGATGATCAGAAGCACGCTTTCCGACAAGCGTGGCGGGGCGGCTTTAACGCCTGCCATCTGTAACAACGTCAGGGGAATCCCTGAGGTCGGCTCATCGGCGCCGACCGATGCATTTACCACGGAGAGCGAAAAAAACAGAACCAACAACAGCTTGATACACTTCATTATTTTGACTCTTTTCGATCTGGTTGAAAAGGTGTCGGGAGAGCGAGACCTCGTCCCGTCCGGCCTGTTCTTCCGGACTCCTCATCATGGCCCCTGCCTGTCGTTGGTCTTACGTCCCGGCACGGCCCGCTTCTCCCTTTAACCTCAATTTGCCCGTATGTCCCGACACGCCCTTTTTCTCCGCACCCCGGAGGGAAAGACTCCCCGGCCGGCTCCACTTCTTGGAAGCCGGTCACGCCACCACGCAGTTTTGCGAGACCAGACGTTCACGGAGCGCATCGTGCGGCACGTCACCGACATCCGCGAGACCACGCTCGACGGCGATCGCCGAAGCGGTGCCGCACGCCTGGCCCATCGCCATGCACTGGGTCATCATGCGGCAGGAGCCCATCGTCACCGGCTCGGCCGAAAGGCAGCGCCCCGCGGCGAGCACGTTGTCGAAGTCCTTGGGGACGAGCGTTCCGTACGGGAGCAGCCGCAGTCCCTTGCGTCCGCCCGCGCCCCCCTTCGCGTTGAAGCCGTCCTTCTGCTTCACGGAGTGGGCGAACCCCCAGTGGCGGCCGATCGGGATCACGCCGTCCGGCGCATCGGACTCGCCTGCCAGATAGGGCACGTCCAGCGTTGCGCGCCCGACGATGTGACGTCCGTCGCGCGAGCTCACCTGCACGGCGGAGTTGACGAAGTAGGCTTTCTCGTAGCCCGGCAGCTCGCGCCGGTACGCCCTGATCAGCTCGTCGTTCAGGTGTCTCAGCTCCGCGTCCATGCGCGTCATGTCCGTGCTCGAGCAGCCGTCGCCGACGGCGTACGCGACCGGCAGCTGCACGTGGTCCGGTTCGCGGTAGCGCATGAACCCCATGTGCGCCCACGTCATTTCGGGCAGCTTCCCGGCCGCGAGGAGTTCCCTGTACTTGCGCGTGTTCGCCGCGAGATCGTGCGGCCCGACGCCGCAGAGTTCCGCAAACAACGACTTGTGCATCGTCTCCCACGGCCCCGCCTGGCGCGTTTCGCCGCCCGCGAGGTGGACAAGCTGTGCGTCGCCGGTCGCGTCGACGAAGACCTTCGCGAGGATGGCGCGCGGCCCCTCCAGACACGAGACGACGGCCGCCTTCATGCGCCGGCCGTCGCATACCGCGCCCGCGAGGTTCGTCATGAAGAGCTTGGTGACGCCCGCCTGCGACAGAAGGTCGTGGTAGACGATGCGCAGATCCTCCGGCGCGAACCCGACCTTGCCGAGAAGCGGCGCGTCGCCGATCGGCGCGCACGTCGGCTCGTCGCAGGTGTTGTTGCGCATCATGCTCGCTACCCCGCGCCGATCGAGACGCCGCACCACCTCGTCCGGCAGCCCCTTGATGATCTGCCGATCCGGCTTCACGGGGTCGTCCTCGAAGAGGAAGAATATCGCCAGCGATCCCCACGCGCCCACGCCGCCGGGGAAGTTGTACTTCTCCACGAGTATCGTCCGTTTTCCCGCGCGCGCCGCGCTCACCGCCGCGCCGATGCCGGCCGGCCCCGCGCCGAACACCGCCACGTCGAATTCGCCCAGCACGGGAACGTCCGCGGAAAACCGCACAGTCCCCGTCCCCGGCGCCGATGCGGCCGGAACGCCGCGCGTCCCCGCCAGCAGCGGTGCGCCCGCCGCCGCAGCCGAGGCCGCCAGAAACTCCCTGCGGTTTAACGAATTTTCAGTCACGACTCCACCATCATGAAAAAGCGCAGGCGTCGGGACATCGAGACACCGCCCCGTCCGGCCTGCTCTTTCGGACTTCTCATCGTAACCCCTGCCTTTCGTATTTCGAGAATACCATTTCCCGGAGTGTTTCTCAATGCGTCATTCACGAGATTGTGCTTCCCCGACGTCAGCGACCGCCGGCTTAGTGCGAATCGGATGGAGGCCCTTATTCCGAACGTCAGGCGATTCCTTCTTGCGTGCGGTGCTTTCATCCACCGATTTCGATTACGATCAAGATTATGATTACGAGGTGCTCCGCTCTCCCTTAACCTGAATCGCACTCCTAATCGTAACCCGCTCTCTATTTCCCGCGCCCAACCGTTACGCCTCACCGGATTCCGAACCCGCCCCGGGTGAGGAATACGGTGAAGGCGATGGCCGTTGAAAACGGTTTCTGGCCATCCGCGCAAGTGACCACAGAAGGCCCATTACCGTTGTCAGATAAAAGCCGTGTATACCGCCTCCTGTTCCGCTTGGAATCTGAACGTCTCTCGCAAAATCCAATCGGGCAGGTTCGATTCCCGAATGAAAGGCATGGCTGCGGGAATTTTACGCAGGGAGGCGGGGAGGCGGCATGCTTTATGGAGATATTAATCCAAAACCATTGTCGCTGAAAGTTCTTGACCATAAAGCATATCTGGATTATCCTCCCATTCATTTTCGGGGGTACAGCATGCACGATCCACGAACCGGCGTCGTTTGCAGAACGTCTTTTCTCCGGCCCTTTCACAGAGTCCCATTCCGGGGCCCATACGGGTGCGTCTCGCTGCTCGCTCCGCTGCTGTTTCTTGCCGCCTCAGCGTCTGCCCAGATGCTGGAATCCTTCGAGGGCTCTGCCTTTCCGCCACCCGGATGGACCAAGACAAATCTTCTGGGCGGGTCGGGGTGGTATCGGCTCCCGATAGGCGTTATGCCGCTTCCCGGCTGGGGGAACGGGACGAGTTCCGTCCCGCAGACAGCTGAGGCGGGCTCTCACAACGCCTATTGTTCTTGGACCACAGGCGGCAGTGCCTCGCAAGGTTATCACAACGACCAATGGCTGATCTCCCCCCGACTGAGCGGCCTTACCTCCGCCTCGACGTTGTCCTACTGGCTCCGTTTCTGTTTTACCAACTTCCCGGACACGGTGTACGTGCGCATCTCCACCAACGGCCCGGCCCCGGCGAACTTTACCATCGTCGCGCAAACCAACGTGTTCGCGAGAGGCAGCGGCGGGAGCCAATTCCCGCCCTGGTTCAAGCGCACGATCAAACTGGGCGACTATGGCATCCCGCCGGGGAAGCCTGTCTGGATCGCGTTTCACGAATACGAATGGGATAATACACACAACGGCGCGGCCATCGAACTGGATGTCATCTCCTCGGACCTGACCGCGCCGCCACAGCCGGCCACAAGCCCAACATCGCTGACGTTCGACGCCTACATCGATGGGACGAATCCTTCAGACAAGACATTCTCGCTCCAAAATATCGGCTGCAGCGGGCTGAGCTTCTCGAATCGACTGACCTTCGGATCCGGGCCCACCAACTGGCTGACCTTGTCGGGTCCGTCGACTGGAACCGTCGCGCGGATGCAGAGTCAGATCTATACCGCCGCCGTGGCGAAGGACGGCCTGGACCTGGGTTCGTACTGCGCCACGAACGTCATCACCATCCCGGGCGCAGCCAACAGTCCGCTTCGAATCCCCATCACATTCAACGTCATTCGGCGTCCCCAAACCATTACTTTCCCAAACCCGGGGCCCCAGATCACGACGAACATCGTGCATCTTGCAGGAACAGCCAGTTCGGGCCTGCCACTTTTCTACTCCTTGTATTCCGGCCCCGGCAGGCTCTCAGAAGGCTCCAATCTGACCTTCACCGCCGCCGGCGTGGTCAGGGTGATGGCCTGGCAACTCGGCGACCCATTCTGGGACTTGGCCCCGCCTGTTACGAACTCAATCACCGTCACCAAGGCGGGCCAGACCATTGATTTTCCCGCCATCGGCAACCACTGCGTAACCAGCACGGTACCGCTCGCGGCAACGGCGTCAAGCGGACTGCCGGTTGCGTTCGAGGTGGCTTCGGGTCCGGCGGTCATCGCCGAGGTCACAAACCTCGCTTTCACCGGACCCGGTGTCGTCAGCATTCGGGCGTCGCAGGCGGGCAACGCGATGTACAATGCCGCCCCGCCTGCGTCCAATGCATTCCGGGTGAGTGATCTCTACTCGTTTACGGTCGTTTCTCCCCACGGAACCGCTTGTCCTGCGGCAGGCGAGCATACCTACTGGGAAGGAACGGTCCTGACCAACACGGTCAGCACACCGGTTACGTATGGCGCCACGCAGTATGTCTGCGCGGGCTGGACCCTGAGCAGCAGCCATGCCCCAGCTTCCGGATCGGGCACACAGGTCGTCATGACCCTAACCAACAGCTCCGTCCTGACGTGGCGATGGGCTACGAACTACTGGCTGGGGCCCGTCGCCGGACCGAACGGCTCGATCGACACCAGCGGCGGCTGGCGCATGGCGGGCACAGCAGCACAGATAACGGCGATCGCGGACTCGTACTATCACTTCGCGAACTGGTCCGGCGACGCTGCGGGAAGCGCAAACCCGCTCAGCCTGCTGATGAACACGCCCAAATCCGTGACCGCGCACTTTGCGGAAAACCGGACCACCAGCCGGCCGACGCCGGAGTGGTGGTTGGCGCAACATGGCATAACCGACAACTTCGAGGCGGCGGTCAATGACGATCCGGACCACGACGGTGCGCCGACCGGCGACGAGTATGTCATGAACACCGATCCGACCAACGGACTCTCTGTCCTGCGCCTGATCGGCTTGGCCCCGTCAGCCGCCGGATGGATACTGACGTGGCCATGCGCCACGGACCGCGTATATGACGTACAGTCCGCCCCCGCCCTGTCGGATCATGCCTGGTTGCCTGTGCCGGGCAAGACCAATCTCATGTCGACCGCGGAGATCTTGTCCATAACCAATCCCCCCGGCGCGGACGCGAGCCAGTTCTACCGCCTGAAGGTGCGCATGCCTTAATCTGCCCGCACCCGGCCGGAGCGCGATTTACCATGTGACGTTCCGGGGCTACGCGCGGAGGGATATCTTCGTTGTCGACCGGGAACGGGAACGGCAGGCCGAACGGGTGGGCGAAAGCGCGGAAGACTTCGGCGTGCGCGTCTACGAATACTGCGGGATGCCCAACGTCAGCGGTGAGGCGGCGGTATCCCGTCGCCTCCACCGCTTTGGCCGGCCGTCGCTTTGAACTCATGCAATACGACAGGGAGGCACTTGGCGAAATGCGAAAAATCCCGGTCACTTGTAAAAATCGATAAGTCGCGTCGCACGGCTGCGGCGCAAATCAAAAAGTCAGTGTTGGACCCCTGAATTCCCTTTGACCTGCACAGGTTAAAGAACTTGGCGGCCGTGACATAATCGTCGGGCTCTAAGACAATATCGGGGAAAGCCGCGAGCGCCGCCTCAAGCCTATTAAACTGAGCTGTGTTGCGTATTCCGGAAAGCACTTCTTGCCGAATGGGGCCGATGATCTCGACAAGATGCGCGGTAATCAGTTTGCGCAACTCTACGGTTGTTGGAGCTGGGGCGGCTCCTGTACGACGTAAAGCAAGTGACCAAACGCTCGTATCGACAAGCGCTCTCACGCTCTTGCCCTCTGTCGCTTAGGGTCATAGTCGGCTTCGAAGTCCACCTTGCCAAACAGATCCAGGATGCCTTCCTGTTTCAGATGGGAGACATATTCCGACAGCGCCTGTGTAACGGCCGCTTTTTTTGTCCGATGTCCCCCCAGCTTGACTGCTTGCCGGATGAGTCGGTCGTCGAGTTCTAGATTGGTAGCCATAACGTACCTCCACACATAGTTTCACACACCATTGTGTGCGTCGTCAACCCCCTTTTTCTGCGTTGCCTTTCCGTTTGGAATTACGCCCAACCTCAGCGGTGAGGCGGCGGTATCCCGTCGCCTCCACCGCGTTGTTGGGGCGTGGTCTCATCCAAATCGTTATCGCTATCGGGATCGGGATCGATTGGATTCCCGTCGTAGGCCGTCGCCTCTTCCCGGACCTGATATCCCCTACCGCCCAACCGGCTCAGCATCGCGGCCATCCGGTCGAGTTCGGTCTTGCGATTCTGGCTTTCGGCTCCGTCCAGCGCCTTGCCAACAACCGGAACGTCCTGTTTGGTCACGCGCCGAGCGGCGGTTGCCCGTCAGGCCGTCGGCTTTCTCGTAGCCCCAGGCGACGTCACCGATCGCGAGGCGGTAGGCGTCACGCTTCTCGTGTCCGAGGCCCATTGGCTTTACCCTCCATTTCTCGATCCCGATCCCGATTTCGATTTCGATTTCGATGGCCCCAACGCCCACCATCGACGGCATCCCGTTCGATGGGTGGGCTGGTTCTGCGTGCTCATGATGCCCAGGTGAGGGTTAACTTCTTTCCGGAATGGGCGCACTCCCTCAGGTAGAGATTGATCAAGTTCTGGTAGGGCACTCCGGTCTCGTGTGCCAGAGCCTTGAAATAGGCGATGACGTCCGTACCCAAGCGCATAGTCACCTGCTTTCGCAAGTGCTTCGCGTAAGGGTTGCGAACCGAGTCGGTGAAGTCATATTCTTTTCTCATAAATAGCTCCCGTATTGTTTGCGCTCGTTTGGCGTTGCTTTGCGTGCCGAGATGATGCGGATCACCTCGTCATGCTCGCGATAAGCATGGCACACGAGCAATAGCCGCAGTTTGGCACTGAACCCGAGTAGGACAAATCGATCCTCCTTCAGGGAGTGATCAGGATCGTGCTTCAAACGGGCGTTCTCGTCCGCAAATACCGTCGCGGCCTCCTCGAAAGCAACTCCGTGCTTGCGTCTGTTCTCTGCCGCCTTCGCGTCGTCCCATGCAAACCGTATCGCATCCATAATGCTACTGTATTGCTTATGGCGTTATGCCGCAAGGATATTTTATTCCTCTTTATCCCGCAGAACGTCGCCCACCATCGACGGCACCCCGTTCGATGGGTGGGCATGTTGGGGACTGTCTATTTCATGTGTTGAACGGCATACGCATCCAAGAGGCCCCGAATCATCTTCTGGTAGGCAGTCTTGTGCAAATGAGCCTGCTCCTTGAAGAAGTCAAGGCTGGTTTTGCTCAGCGAGATCGTAATCTTAACCTTTTCTTCTCGGAAGGCGAGTTGTTCCGGCGACGGCAAGAAATCCGCCACCACCCGTACCTTGCCTATGGGCTCATCCGTGTAAGTGATTTTGTTCTTCATAAAGCCTTTTCCCTTTCCGCCAATATCCGGCTCCGAAAATCCGGATCACATGGTCCCGATAAGTGAAACGCACGGTGAGAATACCGTCACCGACCCGTCCGAGACAGTAGTACCGAGCCTCTTCGGCGCTGTGCTCCTCATCGGCCAAGATCACACGTTGTGGGTCGGCAAAGGCATGCTGAGCCGTGACAAATGACACACCGTGCTTTTGCCGATTCTGCCTGTCTTTGGCTGAATCCCATTCGAACGGTGTCTTGTTCATAATTTAGAATGATAGTGGGTTGGGCGCTTGAATGCAATACGATAGTATGGCAATAAGTATGGCGTGTAGAATCTTTGGGGTCTCGTTTCACTCTGATCTCCAGAGTATTCGCGGAATTACCCAGTACATGATGACCAGCACCAAATATGAGCCGCCTAAAACGCCCCAACCTCCTTGTGAAACCACGGGTATAAAGTAGACGACAGCGCTCGTGACCATGACGAAGAAAGCCGTTTTGGGAGCATCGACGACGGTAAACGCATAGAGTCCCCCCCCACATGGCTATGCCTGCCACCATTCCGACGAAAAACCAGTATCCCCAGTGACCCCACTCAAAGACCATGAACACGAGGGAGAAAACAAACTCATATAGGTCGATGCTTTGTTCGTCATGAGCCGCCTTAAGCCAGTGGCAGGAAAACAGAATCGCTAAAATGGCCAGCAAACCCAAGACTGTCCGAATGGGGCCTGAGCTCAAGCCCTCAAAAACCGCTTCTACCGGGTCATTTGATCTTCTCATTGTAATTACTGCCCCAACGTCGAGCGCCACGAACGCGCGTCAGCGCGTTCCGTGTGCGCTCTGGTTGTGCTTTATCGGTTAAGTCTCAATTCGTTGATCCTTGCGGCCAAAACGACGGTTGGTATCGTAGGCGCAACGGGATATTCCTTGTCCTCCTGTTGTCCTAGGAAGCAGATTCTCAGCGTGGCGAAGGGTATTGTGGTCTCGTCAACTCGAATGGCGGCAATATCGGCAAATCGATACAGTATGCTTCGTTGAGCCGATTGGATAAAAACCCCTTTGGGTTTAATGGTTATTCGTGGCGGGTAAAATGCTCCGAGGCAGACAGGGATGATTATGCCGAACATCGAAAGCAGACTGATAAAATAGAGCTGTGTCCAATCGACATCTAAATCCGGGAGATATCTAGGCAACAGGAAACGAATAGGCAAAAAAACAACGGTGAATGTTATCACAATTCTGACAAACGCAATGAAGGGGAATGTCTGTCTGATCTCTTCGATCGTCTTTTGACGATGGACCGAAAAGGGGATCGACCAAGACAATGATTGGTTCTTTGTTTTCATTTGCGTGCACAACGTCAGCGACCACCGAACCCGTGAGCCAAAGGCGAACGAGGGTTCGGAGGGGTGCCGGGTTGGGAATAGTCTCTCTCTTTTTTTCCGTGTTGTGAGGGGCCGGTCTCGGCTGCCCGATCTCGTGTCGCTCGCTTGTTCCTCTGCAAGCCCATGCCGAAAGTCTTCTCTCCCTCCAAATCGCTATCGGGATCGGGATTGTTTCTTCTGGCGGTTGCCCGTGTTTTGTTTTCGTGATGGCCTCGCAAGGTGTTCGATCCCGATAGCGATCCCGATAGCGATTTCGATGTTCTCTCCCAACGTCAGCACCCACCAACCACCGGAGCCGAAGGCGAACTGTGGTTGGGTGGGGTGCAGTGTTCGGGTATTGTCGCGTTTCGCTTCTCCAGTCTCGAAACCATAAAGAACCTCCACTGCTCACCATGTTCATTTTGGTTTGGCAAACTCGGCACGCTCAAGTGAATAGACATAAAGTCGCTCCTCCTGACGTGATCGTATTTGCTCTTCTCGGTAACTATCGCACGCCAAGCAGACGTTGTTGCATGAGTCAATTGCTCCCTGACGTGAGTCCGCCAAGAGATGTACTCGAACGAATCGGCTCTTGCGGTCTCTTTTAACAGTAACAGTGGTCGGTGTGTTAGATACGCAATTTTCCGCCACCTTCTTTATTTTCGAAAGAATCTCGGCAAACTCTTGGTCACTCGGAACGGGCTTTGAAGTCGTTCCAATCACGAGGAGTGCTTCAGCCTCATACATGAGCTTTGTCGGATGTGGTGAACACGCACTCGTCATGAACAGTGCCATTGAAATGACTAGCATGAACAATCGGGATGAGGGGCTTTTGATTTTCATTCGACTTCCATTTTCCGAACGGCGAGGCTGAGGCGCTGTAGTCAGTCGCCTCCCGCCGGTGGTTCGGTCTTCTTTTTTTAAAGATTTCTGGGGGATCGCCCGCCGTGGTATGCAGTGCACAGAGTCTCTATGAAGCGAATCAAGGCATCCGGCGAGGGCACCGGAAACTCCGCTCCCTGTTGAAGTGCTCGGTGCCTTGCCGGATTCTTGTAGGACTGAATCCTGATCACGTCTGATCCAGACCAGTCCTTTCCAGCGGCGCGGTTCGCCGCTGGAATGTACGTGACTCGGATGTTGTCAACCTCGCTAAAGTAGTGTCCCGCTTGATCCTGTGGCATGTCGCGTCTCCTATCGACTATTCGACAAACTCGCTAATCGGTTTCCACTCCGGCAAACCGTCATACCAAATGAAATCCTTTGTGGAAACTTCGCCGGCAGCAAGCATCGCCTGGATTTGCTCCAGCGTAAATGGTCCCTTCTGAACCTGATTCACCGAGACGTGAAACTTCTGCGGTGACTGTTGCGGCGGAGGGGGTGACGGCGGGGGTTTAGCACTAGGCGGGGGTGGCGGCATTGGTGTTGCGACACTTGCAGTTACGGGTTGCGGTTGTGCGGTCTGTTGCTGTCGTTTCAGGCATTCTCTCTTCGCAGTAAGGACAAGGCCGCGAATCTGATCGCAATCAGTCATGGGGCCTTTGCCAAACACCGCATCTGATTGGGTTCCGACCTCGTCAATGAAATCGAGTTTCAGCAATTTATCCTTCTTCTTGAACCCAAAGGCGAAGACTCCGACGAGAAGTGCCCGCGTCAATGTAAACCGTTCCGCCGTATCTACAGTAACTTCAACGACTCGACTATAGGGAATGCGGCAGACTTCTTTCCCACCTCCGAATGCCGATTCTGACTGAAGGATGAGTTCGTCGGGTTTCAGTACAAGGGAGCAGAGAGTGTTGGCTTTCAAGTCAAACGGACCACTGAGATACATGACAGCCTGGCGTTCCTTTGCCTTGGCTGCCATCTCGTTTGCTTTTGCCGCAATCTCCGCCGTTGCCTCCTTCGCTTTGTTCATCATGTCTTTGAAGTTCATTGCGCCTTCCTTTCTGGTTTTGTGACCGAACGTCGGTGGTGAGGGACGGCGCGTCAGCGACGTTCCTCTCCACCATCTGGTTGGGGTCTCGTTTCACTACGATCTCCAGAGTATTCGCGGTATTACCCAGTACATGATGATCAGCACCAAATACCCGCCAGCTAAGATGCCCCACCCACCTTCTGAAACCAAGGGCATAAAATAGACGACAGCGCCTGTGACCATGATGAAGAAAGCCGTTTTTGGAGAATCTGTGACGGCAAACGCATAAAGTCCACCCCACATGGCTATGCCTGCGGCCAGTCCCGCAAAGAACCATAATCCCCATTTCCCCCACTCAAAGACCATGAAAACAAGAGAAAAAACAAACTCATACAGGTCGATGTTTTGCTCGTGGTACGCAGCCTTAAGCCAGTGACAAGACAGCAGAATCGTTAGGATAGCCGCCAGCCCCAAGAAAGTCCGTACCGGACCTGAACACAGGCCGTTGAAAAAGGCTTCTACTGGATCATCATTCCTGCTCATTTGTTGTCACCCCAACGTCAGCGGTGAGGCGGCGGTATTCCGTCGCCTCCACCGCCCTGTTGGGGCGTGG
>CAZOIS010000064.1:0-24263 GCA_964579865.1 uncultured Lentisphaeraceae bacterium
CCCGTCGTCTGACCGCTTTTTCGCGGACGAGGCCGTCCGCGCCCCCGGTTTTGCGTCACGCGTTCATCAGAAACGCAGAATCTCGTACCACTGTCACCAACCGATTACCTTATTGTAGCCCTTTTCGGGTTCAGCGACCGGTCTGTGAATCGGAGGATGGACGGGTGCACCGCGTGATGCGGAACTTCGACCGGCGATGGAAAAGGCTTGCGGCAAACCCGCCGTTCACGATAAATTGGCACTCCACAAAAAAGGAGAAGCCGCCTTGTTTAGAATCAAAACGATGGTTTTTTGGGGCCTGATTCTTTCCGCGCTGTCGGCCCGGTGCGCCGAAGAGAAGCACGGGCGCTTGGAATGGGTCGGCTCGAACACGGTTTGGGTGGGAGAATACTTCTACACCGAGGACCGCACGGCCCGTCACACGATCAAGAATACGGGCGAGGCCCCCCTCCGGATTTCCCGCGTGGTCCTCACGTGCAGCTGCATGCGGCTCGATTCTTTCCCTTCCGTCCTTCAGCCAAACGAGTCCGGCGAGGTTGTGGTGACCATCCGGAAGAACGAGGTCATGGGCGCCTTTCAAAGGATCTTCTTTGTCGAAAGCGACGACCCGGCCAAGCCGCGGCTGCAGGGGGCGATCAAAGGGAAAGCCTGTCCACTGTTCAAAGTCGACTGCGACCAAGAGCCCGTGCTGAAGGACGCGGAGCCGGGGATGGTCTTGACCGGCAAGTACACGGTGACGGCGATGCGGGGGGGGTACACGCTCTCGCATCCCGTCGTGATGAACCGTGGGGGGCGCTGCGAATACGCCATCCGGACGAACGCGCAGGAGCTCATCAGCTACGACATCACTGTCGTAACGACGATCACAAACACGAACAACGGGGCTCACAGCGCCCTGCTGTTCAGCGTGCTCGACGGCAAGGGGGTCAAGCAAGAGGAAGTCGTTCCCGTACGGGTTTCGTTTAAAGGCAGCGATGCCCGTACGTTCAAAGCCATCCCGGACAAGTTCCTGATCCCTCGTTCTGCCAAGCCCGTCACCCGCCGGCTAAACCTATCGACGCTGTCGTCCCGGCTTCCCGAGGACGCCAAGCTCAACTGGCACAGCGGGCTGGAGGGTGTTGAGGTTACTTCCATGCAGAACAATAGCCGCCAGGTGTTCTTCGCCAAGGTCACCTTCCAGACGAACGCCGTTCAGCAGCTCTTCGACAAGGGGACCGAGAACATGACCTTCACGTGCGGTGACTGGTCCGTCAAGGTCCCCGTCCTTCCCTCCAAGTAGAGGGGCGAACGGCGGCCCGGCGGGCGGATAACCGGTGACCGCATTCGTCCAGCGACGCGGCAGCGTGGAGCCGGTTGCGCCTTCCTATCTGCCGGGGCGGGTTTTGTGTAGGCCCCTTGGCCGCAATGGTTAACGGAATCCAACGAGGACCTGCGGGATGGGGGGCGATTGTTCTGCCCCCCCACAATTTTTTGATTTTTCCGCTTGCAAAGTCTGCGGCACTATACTACAGTGATGGCGTTTTCAGGCATTCCAGGTTGCCACCGGTGACGACCGGGAAGGGGCTTGGGAACCAGCCGTTGCCGAGTGGCAATGGTTTGAGTGGTTTATCCGACGGGCCGTTAATTCGGTTATAGAGGATAACTGAAAAAAAGGTTAAACGGACGCGTGTCCGGTTTAATCCGAGCGTTAAGCGCTCGTTGTTTGTACAAACAAAGAAGAGGGAGTACACATGAAGAAGTTGTTATTGTCTGCCGCTACCGCTGTGCTTGCGGTTGGTGGTCTTTATGCAGGGTGCGAAACGCCTGGTACTGTGACGTCCAACACGGCTGACGTGTATGATTTCAAGGCGACCGTGCGGACGATCGCGAACAAGAAATCGACCAATACGATTAAGGATGATTGCGGCACGCTCATTAATAGTTGCTGCTATCGCGTGACGGCCAGTCGTTCGTTCAAGGGCGTCTTCATCAGCTGTGATTGTGTTGACTTCAAGGCGGGTGATGCGTTCTTGTACATCGGCACGTCTGAGACCAAGAACCGTTACATCAGCGACAACCTTGACGATATCAATGGTACGCTGGCCGACCCCCTTGCCGCTGGTGACGCAACTTACAGCTGGCCGATCCTGAACATCTACGGCTCTTGCACTGCGAGCAAGGCGAAATACATTCAGGGTCTGATGAACCTGTCCTTCGTGGACGAAGTTGGTGTCTCGATTGATACTACCGGTGCCGAGATCGCTATCACCAAGACGTACACTCTGCAGGCTGCCGGTTTCGGCACTCAGAAGAACGCCAAGGTGCTTAGCATGTCCGGTTACATCACCGGGCAGGTTAACACGACGCCCTGCAATTGCACGGATTCGACAGAGTTTGCGTTCGAGCCTTGCACGCTGGCCGACCTCAGCACCGAAGCCAACGCGGTTGGCGGAACGTTCACGGTGAAGTACAACGCTTCCCTGAGCAAGTATGCCGCCACTAACGGCGGAACGACTGGCTTGGCCGTTGCTCAGAAGGTGTTCGGCACCTCCGCGACGTATCAGTAAACCGATACATCTCGGTTTCATTTGAGTCTGGATAAGGGGTGGACGCTGAAAGGCTCCACCCCTTTTAATTTATCAAGGAGCGTTCATGAAGAATCCGGTTCTGGCCGCGGTGGCGGGCGTGTTGGGGGCGATGGTGCTGGCGGGGTGTGCGGAACGCGCCCACGAACGCTTGGCCCCGGGAGAAGTCTATACGAATCAGGTATCGGTCGCCTTTGCAGATCTTCAGCCTGACGACGTTCTCGTCAAAATCAACGAGCGCGCCTTGACGAAAGCCGGGCTCGACGAGCGGATCGCGGACGACCTCGCGGTCAGCCAGGCCGTGAACGCCAATTTCTTCGCAAAGGCTTCGGCGGAGCTCGAACGTTACAAGCTTCAGCTCCGCGCGCGCTGCCTGAAACGTTTCCTGGTGCACGCGGTGGTACTGGATGAGGCCCGCCGTAGAAAGGTGCAGCCGACGGCAGACGACCTGAAGGCCGCCAACGAGATGATCGAGAAGATCTGCTCGTTGCGCAAGATCACGCGCCAGGCGTATGTCGAGACCTTCGCTGAAAAAGAGAAGGCCGTGGCCCGCCGGATGACCGACGAGGCGACGATGCGTGCCCTTTTCCGGGTGCAATTCGGCGACAAATTGCTGACTACCGACAAAGAGGCGCTCGATCTACAGAACGAGATCAAAGAGGGCAACAAGGGCGCCGAACAGACCAATGCGCTCGTCAAGGCCTCTATGGAGCAACTCGCCAAGAAGTTGCGCGCCACCGCCGGCGGCAAGCCGTCTGACCTGCTGCCGGAGATCACCCGTCAGCTGCCCGCCGGCATGGTCGCCGAGAAGGTGGAAAAACGGCTGGAGAAAGAGTTCGCGGACACGGAGGTGTCCGAGGCGCTTGCCGGACTGCCGGTCCTGCAGTGGTCGCCGGTCGTTGAGCTGGAAGAGACCTTCGATCTCTACTACATCGCCGACCGCCAGAAGGACGACGAAGCGAAACAGTACCGGTATGACCTCATCCGCGTTTATGCCAAGCGCGATCTCGGTTTTGTGGAGCCGAGCCTCGAAGAGCTGAAGAACGACATTGCGAGAAGGAAGCGCGAGGTCCTGCAGTCACCGTGGGTGCTCGAGCTGTTGAAAAAGGCGCGCGTCAGCTATCCCAAGGGCGTGGCTTGGCTGGAACGATAAACGTCATTTCATAAGAATGGCAGAAGCGCTCATTCTCTCCGCAGGTCCGTGAATCGCCGGTGCGCCGGGGGCCTAAATGAGGGCGAAGTATCCGTTGACGTTCCCGCAAAGGAAGTGTTACGCTAGATATTGTTTACGGATTGGAGTTTATAAGCACGGTGGAGGTCGTATGAGGCGATATCTTTTGACGGCGTTGGCGGGTGTGTTCAGCGTGAGCACGCTTTGGGCGGCTTTTGTGCCGGTTGTTTTCCCGTCGACGAATCTGCCGGTGAATGTCGGCGAATGGCACAAGAGCTATGATGCCGTTTTCGCAAAGGGGAATTCCGAGAACATCCCGGTCGTTGCGCTTTTGGGAAGCACGTTTTGCTCAATCTGCTCGTCTTTTGACAAGCAGTTGACGAACAAGACCTTCACCGCTTGGCAGAAATCCAGCGGCATGCTGTTCCTCTACGGCAAAGTCTACAGCGGCAACTGGTCCGAGTACAATGTTGCACAATTATTTAAGCTGGTAGGCAGCGGCGGCATTCCGCGCGGCATTGTCTATTGGAAGAAGGCCGACGGAACGACCGTGAAGCAGATCTTCTTGGCCCAGCACTGGACCGCGCAGCAGTTCGTCAATTACATCACGGGGCTGGTGGGGACATACGTGCCGCCGGTGCCCTTGGATTCGTCGGATCCCAACGATGACGCGTATGGCGGCACCGCCGTGTCGAATCTGGCTGCCGCGGCCACGACGACGTGGACGACGGTGCGCTCGCTGAGCGGGACCGACTCCAACGACTGGTTTAAGGCGACGCTGCAAGCCGGCAAGCAGTACCAGCTGTTCGCTAAAAACGTGTCGGTCAACAACGCCGCGCCGACGGTTTCCGTCTTCTCGTCCGCGGGCGGTGTGCCGGTCTCGCCGGCCGTGGCGACGGCTGCGCTGACGGCCTTGACCTCCGGGCTCGTGCTCAATCCCGCCGCGGGCGGCACGTATTACGTGCAGGTCGCACGCGCTTCAAACACGACCGCGACGGTCTCCTACACGTTGGGGCTGCGTGAACTGCAGGCGTGCCAAGTGTCGTTTGCGGCGCTGCCCTCCGAGATCGAAGAGGACGCCGGAAAGATCGCGCTGACGCTGAACCGGTCCGGCCGGGAGACCGATGCTGTGAACGTGACGGTCACGACGTCGAACGGGACGGCCATAGCCGGGACGAACTACACGGCCGTGAACAAGAGCTATGCGTTTGCTATCGGAGAAACGAGCAAGACGGTCGAGATTGCGGTCAAGGATATCGCGGGACCGAACGGCGACCGGACCTTCAACGTCGCGCTGGCCTCGGCCGATGTGCAGATCACGTTGGGTGCGGCCAAGACGGTCACGATCAAGGATGTGGACAAGAGCTTCGATGACGCGGACGGAGCCGCCGGCGTCGTGGACGGCGATGATCTCGCGACGGGTGCCACCCTTCTGACACCCCTGCCTGATCCGCAAGTGACGGCTGACCATTATCTGAGCACCCAGGACACCAACGACTGGTTCTGCATCACCGGTGTCGTTTCCGGCAAGACCTATCAGGTCGGCGTGACGGTGGCAGAGGCCCGTCCGACCGGCACCGTTTCGGCGGATGTCGCGTTCTATTACGGCAGTGCCGCACCCGCGTTGGCGGACGGGACGACTGCATTCATGCAGCGGACGGCGTCGTCGCTGTTGGCGGCCGCATACCGGTTCACGGCCACGAACACCGGATCGGTCTACATGAAGGTGTCGGCGCCGGCGGTGGCGGACGCCAATTTCCGTTATCGGCTGAGTTATCGCGAGTGGGTCCTGCCGGTCGTGTCCTTCACCTCCGGCACCGTGAGCGTTGCGGCGAATGCGGCGACGGCGAAATCGCTGAGCCTCGCGCTGGTCCGCACGCAGAACGCCGATGAGGCGGTGACGGTGTATTTGAATACGGCGGACGGCACCGCCCTCGCGGGAACGGATTACACGGCGCTGGCCAACCAGCCGGCGGCGTTCGCGGCCGGCGTGACCAACGGGGCCGCGGTTGTCCAGATTCTGCCCGACGGCGGCGTCTGGTCCCCCGACCGGCAGTTCACGGTGACGATTGCGGAAAGCGCCGGCGTCATCCAGGCCGCCGGGCAGCACAGCGCGACGGTGACGGTCGCCTCCAGCCGCCCGATGGCGGATGCGTCTGACGGTTCCGGAGCCACCGACGGCAACGCGGCGAAAGAGACGGCGACGCTGCTGACGATGGCGAAACAGCGCCAGTCCATCGAAGCGTCATTGAACGGGACGGACACGAACGACTGGTACGCGTTCGAGGTGCAGGCCGGCGTGGAGTATTTCCTCAAACTGGCGTCGCTGTACACGAACGCCACCGGGTTTGCGGCGTCTGTGATTCTGCCGGGCGAAACGGCGGAAACGCCCGTGACGCTGGATGCCCTCGCGGCGGGTTACCATCTGACTCCCGCCGCGGCCGGCACGCTCTGGCTGAGATTCAGCCGCACCGCGGATGTTGCCGCCTGCGTGCTGTACACGCTGGATTACCGGGAATGGGTGCCCGCCGTGGTCTCCTTCACGGTGTCGCAAGTGACGGTCAGCGAATACGTGCAGCAGGTCGAATTGTCGGTCGTCTGCACCATGGAGGTCCCGATGGAGGTCTCCGCCCGGATCACGACGCAGGACGGGAGCGCGACGGCCGGTGACGATTACGTTGCGCAGGACGTGCCGCTGCTGTGGACGGATGCCGATCCGACCTACAGCGTGAAGAAAGTGACGATTCCCCTCCTGAATAAGAACGTGCTTTACGAGGGGACGGAGCTCTTCACGGTGAAGCTGGATTCGGCGGATGCGGTTATCGAAGCGGACACTATCACCAATGTGACGGTTCGCCTGACCGAAAAGGACGCAGGCAAGATCGGCAGTTTCGCGATCGCGGGCTTCCAATTGGACGGTTCGGCGACCTTTATTCCTTACACCACGCTGGCCGCGTCGATTCCGGACGGGCAAAAGATGACGGTGACGGTGAAGCGTTTGTACGGCAACGCGGGTGTTGTGACGAACCTGCTGAAATGGAGCGACAACTCCGCGACGTATCCGGTCGTCTTCGAAGAGTTCCAGACCGAGCGTACGGTCGAGGTGACGGCGCCCGCTTCGGAGGGCGTCTACAAAGCGCGTCAGTATTTGTCGCTGACGCTCTCCACGGCGACGCGCGGCGCGTCGGTCACCTCCGCGAATGCGTTGCGGTATTGGATTACGGACAGGGATGCGGCGCTGACGAGTTACGTGGCCGACCGCACGAAGGTTCCGTTCAGCAGCAGCAGCCAAGCGTGGTACGTGTCGGGCACGGGGACGGTGGACGAGGTTGTACGGTCGAAGGTTCTGGCGCTGAACGCCACGGCCGCGATGTCGGTCACGTTGGCCGGCAGCGGGACACTTTCGTTCGAGGGCGTGTCGGATGGCGCGGGTACGCTGACCTGCGCGGGTGGCGGCAACACGGCGACGTTCGCCTTAAGTTCGGGCGTGCCCACCAATATGGTTTATGCCGTGGGGACGGGCAACCGGACGGTGACGATCACGTTCAAGGCCGGTTCGGCCAACGCGTCGGTCGCGTTGCGCAACATCCAGTGGACGCCGGGGGCCGACGTTCTGTCCAAGGGCACGTTCAACGGCGTGGCGGAAGACGCGACATACGGGAACGGCTTGTTGCGCGTGTCGGTCTCGGCGACGGGATGGATGACCGGCAAGATCCAGTTCCCCGCCAAGACGTTCACGTTCACCGTTGCGGGGTTCGCGGGGAACGGGGTTGAGACGGACGGCGTGAAGACCAACCTCACGTCGGCGTTCACGGCCGTCTCCGGTACCACCCGAATGGAGAACTTGGTCCTTCAGTTGGTCACGGATACGCGGTCGAGCCGGTCGGTCCTGTCGATCGAGGGCGGAACCCTGAGCGCGGTGGCCTACCGCAACGCGTGGGCGGACCGCCCGCTGACGGGCGACACGGCGAGTGTCAAAGGCATCGCGGAGAACTACTACACGGCCGTGCTGCCGGGTTATGCCGCCTCCACCTTCGTTCCGGAAGCGGCGTGCGGCAGTTCCTTCTTGACCATGACGGTGTCCAAGAGTGGTGTCGTGAACGGCTCCGGCGTGCTGGCGGACGGCACGGCGATCTCGTTCTCCTCGACCGTGGTTGTGCCGGAAGCGGGCCAGGGCCGGGTGTATATCTTGGCCACACCCACGACATACAAGGGCGGCTATGTCTTTCTGACGCTCGTTCTCACGGCGAAAGAGGACGGCACGTATGCCATCGAGGCCGCAACCAGCGGCGGCGACTGGATCAGCCAGGCCGCCACGACGGGGTTCACCCGAAAACTCGAAAATCTGTCCGGCGGTTACTACAGCAAGACCTCCAGCCTCGTGGACTACTATCTGGGGATGGACCTTTCGGTCAAGCAGTCGGCGTCCGATAGTGCGCCGGAGTACCGCTACACGCAGTGGAACGGGAGCGCGACCGCGGCGGTCGAGACCAATGCCACGGTGTGGGCGGCCTCTGAAGGGAGCGCGCTGGGCACCCTTGAGCTCAACCGTTACGGTGTGGGCTCGTTCTCGGGGCAGAACGTCTCGGCGATGACGTATGCCCTCACGAAGGCGACGGGGCTTTTCACGGGCCGCTTTGCGGCGCTCTTTGATGTCCAGAGGATCGCCGGCGGGACGGTGAGCACCGGCAAGCGGACCGTCACCTACAAAGGGGCGATGGTCCCCGGACGTTTTGACCGCGAAAGCGATCAGATCGAAGGCGCCGGATACTATCTGGCGACCCAATATGACGGTCCGACGGCCACGGTGAAGTCGTACGAGATCATCATTCAACGGCAGTAACAGCGGTTAAGGTTAAGGAGATTTTCGGATGAACATCTGTTCCAAAATTCGGGTATTGTTTCACACGGCGCTGTTCGCATGTGTCGGGTTAACTCTGCCTGCTTGGGCCGCGATTGCGGTCGGAGGGTCCACCACCGTTACGCTGGATGCGAGCGGGTATGCCAAGGTGGGCATCAGCGGCATGAGCCAAGGAGGTGCCTACACCTTCTGGACAACCGGTGCCGCAGACGGTGTGACGATGGACGTGGGCTGCAGCTACGCGGAAAAATACACGGGCGAGACCGCCACCCTGGAAACGGGGTGGCTGGCCACCGGCGAACAGGACTTTTACTCGTCGACCTGCCGCGCCATTGTAACGGCGGACGCGTGGGACATGCTGACGAGCGATGAGTTTGTGACCTATGCATTTAAGTCGGCGTATCTCGAAGTGTCGGGAGATGCCGGTGCCTCGGTTTCGATCTCGTCGTCCAAAGGGGTCGTGAGCGAGATTCTTCCCACGGGCGTGTCGGAAAAGCCGGACACCACCGTCAAGAGCGTCACGACGAACGCCCTTACGAAGTCCGCGGCGGTCACCGTTGAAGGCCGGTACTATTACGCGGTGCCGCTGACCGCCGGCGAGCGTTATCGGTTCACGGTCACGAAGGGAACGGATGCGAACGGCGGCTTCGGGCTGACGGTGGAGGGCGCGGAGGGTGTTGAAGATCCGATCAGGATGGCGAATGTGAGCACCAACACGCTGAACCCGATCCTGTATGTGGTCCCCGCGGAAACCGGGACGCACTACGTCATCGTCTCGGGCGAATACGGGAAGGCCTTCGGCCTGACGTTCGAAAAAACCGGAATGCGGCTGCCCGCGAATCATCCGGTTTTTGCCGAGGTCGACGCGGCCGCGGAATATCCGGTCGTCGTCGCGGGCGTCCCCGTGGGGGCGCGAAACGACTCCGGCGATCTCTTCTACGATCCGGTGATCGACGCCAGCCTCATCAAAATGGCGTCGCTGACGGCCGGCCGCACCTACCTGTTCGAGACGTTCTTTGATGCCGCGGTGCCGACTCAGTCCGTGATGGAGATCTACGACGCGAAGGGCAGCGTGCTCTTCCGAAACAGCTTGAAAGACGTCGACGTGATCGGCTCCAGAATCGCGTTCACGCCCAGTGCGACGGCCTCCTATTGGGTTGGCATCGGGCAGCGCGATGCGGCGGACACGAACGGCGTGGTCGCGGGCATCGTCTGCGATCTGCAGATCGACGATCTCGGCGTGCTGGCGGCGGAAGCGAACGACACGGCGGACGGGGCAAGCGCGCTGGGCTTTGTTTTGGGCACGGCCGAGACGGAAGGCGCGTTGCAGGGCGCGTTCCGTTTTGATGCGACGAACCGGGTGGATTGGTATCGGCTGGATACGCGCAGGGGCATCGCCTATAACCTGAAGGCGGTCTCCGAGCGCTATTCCGCGCTTCGTCCGATGAACATTTCCCTGTATAAGAAGAATGCGCAAAACGTGTTGGTTCTGGCAACCGATCTGGGTGACCCCCAGACGGATCGTCTGTATACGGCCACCGATTCGGCCACGTATTATGTGAAGGTCTCGTTGCCGGACGGCGCGGGCTGCGACTATCCCTATGCCTTGTATGCCTGGATCAACGGCAGCAACTACGGATTCCTGCACGTGGACCTCAAGGGGCCCGCGCTCGGCGCCGCGACGTGGAACGTCTCGGGCGAGAGCACGGTCAAATACGTGTCGGGCGGCGAGATTGTCTATGCCGCGGGGCAAGTGACGGTGCAGTTCTCGGCTTTGACGGGCTGGAAAAAGCCCGCGGATCAGACGGTGACGGTGGCGGCGGGAAACACCCGGACGGCGGTGGTCGGGAAATATAGCGATCAGAAGGATCCCGCGGATGACCTGTTCGCGGGTGCGGTCGCGATCTCGCCGACGATGGCGGTGCCGGTGTCGCAGTCCCGCAGCCTTTGGGACACCGATGCGCGGGACCTGTTCAAGCTGACCGTCGTCTACGGGAACATCTACGATCTGAGTCTCACGGACATTGCGGGGGCGCCCTACATCCGCGTGTATCGGAAGGCCGTCCAAGACGCGGCCACGAAAGTCGTTTCCGGCGAGGTCATCGCGGCGGGACGGGACATCCGGTTCACGGGGCAAGAGGCGGGCACCTATTACGTCGAGGTGGCGCATGAGAATCCTTCGAGTCCGGTGGACAGCTCGTATACGCTGAAAGCGACGGCCTATACGGTCGGATCGGTCAAGCTCGACAAGACGGCTTACACGGTCAAGAAAGGCACGCCGTCGGTGGTGCTCACGCTGTCCCGCAGCGGCAAGGACGGCAAGGTGCGCATCCGCTACACGACGGTCGAGGATACGGCCAAAGCGAACGTCAACTACGTTCCCCAGACCGGCGTCATCACGTGGGGCAACGGAACGAACACGCCGCAAAAAGTGACCGTCACGCTCATCCCCGATCTGTACACGACCTATACCGGCGACAAGACGTTCCTGTTCAAGCTGGACGTTCTCGACCCGACCGACTTTGAAGACGGCGAACTGATTCCGGTATTGGCCCAGACCGAGGCCGCCGTGACGATCACGGAAACCGTGAAGGCCTCAACGGGAACGGTCGCGTTCTCCGGATACGGCGATGCGTTGCCCGAGGCTTTCGCCAACCCGTCGAAGGCCGCGGTCATCGTGCCGGCCGGCGATGCGTTGACGCTTTGGGTTGAGCGCGCCCAAGGATCGGACGGCGATGTCGAGGTGGAGGTGGCGACGACGGGCACGCAGACGGCGGGCAACGAATTTTACGTGGGCGTGACGCAGGCGCTGCACTGGGTGAGCGGAGAGTTGTCGGCGCAGCCGGTGAAGATCGACACGCTGGTCACCGGCACGAACCAGATGGCCGACGGGGCCTTTACGGTCAAGCTGACGGCCTTGAAGACTACGGGAAACACCGTGAAGCTGGGTAAGGTGTCCTCGGTGGCGGTCACGGTCCGCGATCCGAAAGTGGCGCTCACCTCGTCTGAATTGTTCGCGACCACGGGCTTCAAGGCGCAGGGCGTAACGGCTGTCGACACCACCAAGAACTGGTTCTTCGACCGCGAAGGAGCCTTGCGCTCCTATCCCTTGGCCGTCGGCAAGTCGGCGACGCTGACCCTGACGCTGACAGGGCCCGGCGTGCTGAAAATGAACCCGGTGCTGATCGGGGCCGCCGAGGGCATCGACACGCTCGGCGCTAAGCTGGGGACTAAGGTTTTAACGGAGCTCGGCACCGTTTACGTGCCGGCGGGCAAACAGACGCTGACGCTGACTGCGGCGGCGGGCGCGGGATCGTCCGGTGAAGCGTACGCGGCGCTGTTGCCGCTCGACGGCGAGAACGTGTTCGACTGGCAGGCGCTGACGGCGCCCACGCCGGTCTTCCCGCTGAACAAGAGCGTCGTGGACATGAGCAGTCTCGACTTTGTCTGGACCGCGTCGCCGGCGGCCACCCTCTACCGGTTCGTGCTGGGGACCAACGCGTCCACACCGGAGAACGCACCGATCGTGAACGAGTACGGCGTTGATCCCGACTATTGCGGTGGCTGTTTCAGTCTGGGCCTCGTCGCCGGCAAGACGTACTACTGGCGCGCGTATGCGTTGGTCGTCACAGAGGCCGTGACCAACCTCACCGTTGCAGGGACCGTCAATTCGTTTGTCATGCCGGCGGTCGTCTCAAAGACGACGGTGACAACTGCCGACGGAACGTTGATCGAAGGCGGCGGCAGTCTCGCTTCGTTCGAGCTGATTCAGGGCCTTTCCGCCACGCTTCAGCTGGGGGTCACCACCAACGGGATTGTCACCTATTCGGTCCTGACTGGCAAGCTGCCGGACGGCCTCGCCATCAAAGGCAACCAGATCACCGGCGTGCCTTCCAAAGCGGGCACGTATGCGGCAGTCGTGGTCGGCAAAGCCGGCACGGTGTCGCTCGAAGCGGTGCAGATGTCGTTCACCGTGACGCCGATGAATCTGGCGGCCGGGTCATTCAGCGGTGTGCTGAACGGTTTTCCGTCCTATGTGACGTCGCCGGACGTGGAAGAAGAGATCCAGCAGCTGAAGCTCGCGAGCGTGTCGCTGACGGCTCCCACGACGGGCAAACTGACGGCCAAGGTGCTGTGCGGCGGCAAGACTTTGAGCCTGACGGCGACGGGATACAGCGAGGACGTTCCGGATATGGGTAACGGCTTGCCCGGACTGCGCGCCAAACTGACGTCTGTTTCAGCGATCGGTTTGGCCAAGTACACCAACGAGCTGACGCTGGTGGTCTGCCGTGGCGAAGAGACTGATCCGGAGGCGATCCGGCAGGTGGCGAGGGTCGAGGCCATGCGGGTCTATCTGCAGTCGCGGACGAGCACGACGAATGCGCTGATGGCGGAATTTGCGGAAGACGAGGAGAACGTGCTGTACCGCGACAACCGTTCGGTTGCGAAATCTGCGTCCGCGTCGTCGTCTTGGGCCGGCTACTACACGGTCGCGCTGCCTTGCGACATGGCGCAGGAGGGCTATCCGGGTGGCGCGGGCTATCTGACGCTCACGCTGGACGCGAAAGGTGCCGTGAAATACGTCGGCAAGCTGCCAGACGGCACGACTTTGACCTCGGCGTTCAATCCGTTCTACGTCTTGGATCCCGACCGGGGTGTCGCCACCGAAGTCCGGATTCCGTTCTATGCGGGGTCAGCGTTGTATTCGGTCGGCGGCCTCGTCACGTTGGCCTTTGACGAGAATGTCGGGGCGGTCGTGGCGACGGGTGAACTGCAGTGGAACAACGTCAATGCGAAAGCGACGAGTGCCGGGGTCGGGTTCGAGTCAAATCTGGAAGTGGTCGGCGGCTATTACGATAAGGTGCTGAACCTGCAGGCGTATTATCTTGGATATACGTTGACGGCGGGCGTCGACGAGGCCCTGCTTCCGGAGGCGCTGGACGCGACCTACACCTCGCTGATTTATTACCCCAGCGACAGTGCCTCGTACATGCCGGTGACGGTGGCGATGAACACGATGCTGACCGATAAGCGGGTACTTGTGAAAAATCCAACGGCAACGACGCTGAACGACTTTACGCGATCCGTGAATCCTTCTAATCTGTCGATCAAGTTCACGCAGGCGACGGGCCTCTTCACCGGCACCTTCGGGCTGTGGTACGAGGGGGTCAACGCGACGACGGGCGGTGCCGTTCAGAAAGAACTCCCTGTCTCCTTCGCGGGAGTCTTGACCCATTATCAATCGTTCGGCTCGTCGATCTACGCCGATACGCCTGGAATGGGATACGCGTCGGTCAAGGCGTCATCGATCTGGACGCAGCCCCTGCTCTTTACATTAAAAAAGAATGCGATTTTGGAGGAGCCTTCCGAAGGCCTTCCCCTGAATCTGGACAACTAACAGAAGCATACGCGCCGTCATACGGGACTTTTCTTTTCCGGCGGGCAGACGTGCCGGAAATGCCGCGGAAACGCAGAGCGTGGAGGGGCAGAGAGGACAGTGAACGGAGACGGCGAATGTATTTATGAACGTTAACGGCAAAAGGGCCCTTGTTTATGTCAATGCAACCGAGTAAAGGGGCGCTCCGAATCTTGTTTCTTGCGCTTCCGGCCGTTCTCATCCTGGGAGCGCTGCTGTACTTCCGGAACGGGAGGGAACAACCGGCGCAAAAAGGCGCGGTGCCGGAGACAAACGCGGTGTCGTCTGCCGGGAAGGCGGTGCCGGTCGCGCGGCGCAAGGCCGTCGGCAAAAGGGCTCCGGACCGCACAACAACGGGCGCGGTGGACGTGGCTCAGACCAACGGCGTTGCCGGCGGGAGTGACCCGAAGAGCAACATCGAGGACGTCACCCAGGCCCTCGAAGGCGCGCTGGATGCCGACAACGCCAGCAATATTCTTCAAGAGGCGCGCCTTCTTCTGAAGCACCAGAATCCGGAGGTCCGCAGGCGGGTGGTGGACGCGCTGGCCTGGACGGGGTTGGACGGGTTCAAAGAGCTCACGACGCTGATGACGGATCCCGACCCGGACGTCGCGGAAGCCGCGCGGGAAGCCTGGAAGCAGGAATACAGCATGATGGAGTCGTCCGAACTGAAAAGCGAACTGCTGAAACAGGTCGGCGATATGGCCGTCCAGGGCGGCGATAACGAGCTTGCCGGCGACGTCGTGGAGATGATCACCATGGACATGGACATGAGCGATCTCGTCAAGGTGGAGACCCTGCAGGGCTATTTGGGGCAGACGGAGGATGCGGAGTGTATCGGCAAGATTCTGGACGCCATCAACGAGGTGGCGCTCCCGGATACGCCGATCACCAAGCCGGACGAGGTTGAGGACATATTGTCGAATTTGAAAAAAGAAGAGGCCGCTTCCCAATTACAAGTGAAGTGAGCCATCGAAGTGTTGCCCGGTCTGCGGAGCGAGAGTATTCGGAAGCCGGAGACGGGGCGAGATTAATTGTGAAAGCGTGTCAGCGAAATAAGGAAACGGGGAAGATGACATTCAAGGCTGGGTTCGTTGCTGTCGGGATCGCGTTGTCTATTTTATCCGCCCAAGCGGCCGTCGTGAAGAGGCCGGCGATCGTGCCGCGTTTCTCCGGCGCGGCGGTCGGCGAGTGGACGATGGATCTTGACGCCGCCTTGACCCAAGCGCGGGCGGGCACGAACAACGTCGTCGTGATGTTCACCGGAGCGTGGTGGTGTCCCCACTGTCAGGCGCTGGAGGAGAAAGTGCTGACCCAGCCCGCTTGGGAGGAGTTTGTGGCTTCGAACCGCCTGTACCTCGTCATCATGGACTTCCCGGGCCGCGCGGACCAATACTGGTGCTGGCTGCGGGAGACGAACTATGTGGAGAGTGCCGGCCTGACGCTTGCGCAGGGCGAGGCCGAGATCACCAACCGGTACGCCGTGCAGACCTCTTTTGCCGTACCTGGCGCGCCGACGACCACGGTGAAGGGCGTTTCCTATTTGCGCGTGGGATATCCGACGCTGATCGCCCTGCGTCCGGACGGGACCCGGCTGGGCCGGTTTTCTCCGCTGATGACCACGGTCTCGATGGAGATGGTCCTCCGCAACATGGATCAGCTTCTTAGTGCTGACGGACGGGACGAGACGGACAACTACTATCAGGGCGCGACGCTGCTCGAAACGCCAGCCTGCGAGGACGAGGAGCGGTCGGCGGGCATCCATTCGCTGAGCGAAGCGGACACGGTGGACTGGTTCTGTTTTGATGCCACGGCCGGCGTGCAGTGGTCGTTCGCGCTCCGTTCCGCGGCGGGGTCGCTGACTAACGGCGTCAAAATGCAGATCTTTTCGTATCCGACGAATGCGGCAAGCGTGGCCGAACGGGTGATGGCCCCCTCGGACATTTCGGTGCTGACCTGTACGGTGCCGCAGGCGGGACGATACTGGCTGAAGATTTCTAGTGCGCAGGGCCTTTCGGAACGGCAGGAGTATGATTTGGCGTACTGGTACGGGGTGTCTCCGGCAACGGTCGTGTTTTCCGCGTCGCTGGTTTCCGTTTCGGAACGGGCGGCGGCCGCGACGCTCACGGTGCAGGTCGCCAACGCGGAGACCGACGCCGAAGTTCAGGTCGGATACGAGACCGTCGCTGGAAGTGCGAGCCCGAATGAAGACTATGTTCCCGTCACGGGGCGTCTGGTGTGGGCGCCCGGCGTCAAAACGCCGAAGACCATTACCGTCCCGTTGCTCCTTGACGCCTCTCCCAAGTGGGAGGGGAATGAAACGTTCGTCGTGCGGCTGGTCACCGTTAAGAATTGTTCAATCAACGAGGGGTTTGCGACCTGCACGGTGGTGTTGACCGAGTCGTCCGCCCGTCAGGCCGGCAAGCTCGGCTTCGACGGCGCGTCGACGGCCTTCATGGTCGAGGGCAGTAATGCGTGGTTCAGCGTCTCCCGGATGGACGGCGTGGACGGCGTGGTGACGGGCAAGGTCGAGCATGTTCAGGGAGCGGTGCGGACGTCGGTTGCCGAACTCGTGTGGGCGAACCGCGAAACGGGGAACAAAACCTTCAGCTTCGGGTTTCCCGTCGAGGCGGGCTATCAGGCGGACCGGTCATCGGCGTTGCGCTTGACGGCGACGGGCGGGGGTGGGCTGAGCGCGTCCGGCTCGGCGATTTCGTTGATGCGGCGCGATGACCTTGTGGTGCAGACCCTCGCGGAATTCAACGCGGTGCCGGAGAACCAGGTGTTCGGGTTCAGAGCCTTCAAGGGGTTGTGGTTTTACGGGTATTGTTCCGATGCCGAGCGGGATGAGGCCTGGCTGCGCAGCGCCCCGCTCTCGCGAAGCAGCTCGTCTCAGCTGTCGGCCTCGGCGAAAGGCCCCGGGGTCTTATCGTTCGACTGGCGGTTGAGCGGGGCAGATGTCACGTTGCGCGCGCTGATCGGGACCACCGTTAAGGAGACGCTTGCCGTCACCGGTTCCGTCGTTGAGGCCGGCAAGACACTGGCGGTTCCGGCGGGCTCGCAGAACGTGTCCTGGCTGGTGAAACGGGGTGCGGCCGCGAGCGCGGAGGATGTGTTCGGCGCCGTCCGGAACATCGTCTGGTGGCCGCTGCCGCAGGTGTCCGGGCCTCGGCCCTCATCGGGCGCGGCGGTGATCAATCGCGATCTCCGGCTGTCGTGGCTGGACGTGTTGGCGGTGGACCATGTTACTGCGGGCGCGTCGGCGCAGTACGAGGTGTATGCGGGCTTGTCCAGCGCGACGATGAGCCTGCGTTCCGAACAAGCGGCAGCGGCCTTCCCGCGCGACGGGAACGCCGAAGATCAAGCCGTGTTCGATGCGCTGATCACGAGCGCCAATACACGGCCGATCTATTGGCGCGTCGACGTCGTCGCAACCGACGCTTCGGGTCGTCGCGCGGTGTATAAGGGCGAGACGTGGACGCTGACTGTTCTTCCGGTCGGGGCGCCGGAGCTCGTTGCTTCCGTGGGCGGCTACGATCCCGCGCAGGTGGGCGGCGTGACCTTGCCGGAAATGGTGGTCGGCGTTTACGCCGAAGCGGGGCCGTTTGCGGCCGCGACAGTTGCGGGCGATGCGGTGAACGGCGTGATCAAGAACGGGGCGCTGCCGGCCGGCATGAAAACGGAAACGCGCGACGGGACCATCTGGATCGCCGGCGTTCCCCAGAGGGCCGGCGAAGGGTCGGCAGACCTGCACCTTTCTGTGCGCCGGTTGGCGGGCTCGATGATGACGACCGTCGCGGGCTCGTCCGTGAGGGTGGCCTGGAAGGTCTTGAAGCTGGGACGTGCGGCGGGCCAGTTCAACGGGCTGCTCCTCGAAGAGGGGACGGCCGGTAGCGGCAACACGTCGCTGACCGTCGCCTCGAACGGTAAGACCACGGGAAAATTCTTTTACAATGGCTTGCCGTATACGGTATCAAGCAGCCATTTCGCGGGCCGGGACAGCGCGGGGTATTTCGCAGACAGCGTGGCGGTCAACGGTACGAACCGGCTGGCGGTGGCCGTGTCCGTCGCGTCCGGCGGCGAGTATGCGTGGATTCATCTCGCGGGCGTAGCGGACGCCGAATATCTGTTGTGGCGCAACAACTGGAAGGACGCCGGGATGGATGCCGTTTTGGGGGCGTACGCCGGGTATTATACGGCCGCGCTGCCTGTGTTGGAGTCGACTTCAGGCGACAACAGCTGGGGTACCGGGTTTCTGACGGTGAGCATCGGGAAAGGCGGAACGGTCAGCTATTCCGGACAGATGGCCGACGGGAAAACGGTGAGCGGGGCCTCGCCGCTGCTGTATGGGCCCGACTGCTGCAGCCTGGACGACCGCGTCTTCTTCTACGTTTTCGCGACGCCCTCCGGATACGGTAAAGCGGGCCATTTATACGGGCTGGTCTATCTGGTTCCCGGCACGCTGCCGACCCCCAACGATAACGCGCTGGAGTCCTCCGCACAATCCAAGCTGCACTGGACCCATACGGATCCGAAATCCGTGTACGGCTATAACCCGGTCACGGGCGAACTGCCCAACGGGATCGCGGGGTTCACGAACCTGTTGGATGTGACGGGCGGATATTACGCCAAAACCCTCGACTTGCGCACGTTCTATCCTGCGGCGCCGCTCACGATCGGGTCGGCGTTTCTTGCTCCCGCAGACTACGACGGCGAGCAGGGCCAATCCGGGTATGCGCTGGCCTCGTTGCCGGAACCGGCGCGTTTGCCGGCGGTCGCTACGGGGCTTGCGACGCTGTCGTTTCCCAAGAGCGTGCGGGTCATGAACGGAGCCCTCGTGGATTTCGGCCTCTCCACCAATGCGTGGAGCATGGCGGTTGTGCCCAACCGGTCAACGGGTCTTTTCTCAGGATCGTTCAAGATCTTTTATCAGGGGCTCGACGGTTACGGCATCGCGCGTCAGAAAACGAAGTCGGTCTTGCTCCGCGGCGTTTTCTTGCCTGTGCGGGCGTCCGGGCAGACGTATGCCGACTGGATGGGCTATTATCTGGTTCCCGATAAATACCGCTATCAGGGCGCGACCGGAGCGGTACAGAACTATTCGTTCAACTGGTCGGTCGGATTCTGGATGGATCCGCTGTGAGGTCTGCGGGCGCCGCTGAAACTCGGCGGCGCCCGATTTTCTGCCGACCGTTCGCCGGCTAGACAGGTAGACGCTTAAATGAATTGGTACAAGACCTCAATCGCTGTTCTGTTGGTGTTGGCCGTGGGGATCGTCGTTCTGACGTTCTTCCCGTCCGGGCGCAAGGGGTCTGTGTCCAACGAGACGTCAGCGCCGGCCGAGGTGCGCTCGGAACGCGCATCATCCTCTGCCCGGACGGCATCCGCCAAGAGCGCGCGGCCGGAACAGCCCGCTGTTCAAAAAAGAAGACCGCCGGCTCCGTCAGCAGGAGACCGTGCGACGCTGGCGGCGCAGTCGGACGGCGTTGCCCCGGCCTCAGAAAAGAAAGACGCGACGGCGCGCGAGCGGTCGGTCGCGGCGTGGGAGGCGCTGGTCGAGCAGCTGGCCGAGCAGAAGGACGTGCCTCCCGCAGAGCATGCGGTGCGCGTCAAAGAGGCCTTCGACCAGTTGGACAAGGAGGACCAGATGGATGGAATCCATCGCGCCCTGAACCTGCTTCCGGACGAGCAGTTCCCTTCCCTCTACGGCATTCTGTTCGACAAGACGGAAGACCCCGAGGTGCTGGACGCGATTTTCAGCGATGCGCTGAACCGTCCCGAGGACCTCAAGAATCCTCTCATGAAAGAGCTTCGCAAGGACAAAGAACATCCGATGTTCTTCGAATCGGCCCGGATTCTCGACGTGGTGGAGCCGGAAGAGGCAAAGCCGTAACTGGCGGTGCGGCGCGTCAGGGCGCAGGCTTTTCACGACATACGGCGCGCGGGCGCCGACGGGGCAGAGGCAAGGCATGAATCGCGCAAGGGCCATCATCGTGTTCGCCTTTGCTGCGCTGTCTGGCAGGGCCGCGCAGGAAGCCCTGCTGTTGCCCGGGTCCGACCGCGCCGGCTATCTCGCGCGCCTGCTGATCAACGAGAGCGCGTTTCCCGGCGAGCGCGGCTACGTCAGCGAGGAGGACACGAAGACGGCGATGCGCGCACTGCTGCTGACGGTCGATGCGCGCATCTGCCAGGTTCCTTCAGGGTACACGCGTGAAGAAGTCGCCGATACCGCGTCCGGCGATCTCATCGACGTCATCACCGCCGGCGGACGCGGCGGACAGATGGAGGGCTTTTACCGCGACCGGAACGGTGCCCCGTCCATGGCGCCGCGCGTCACGCGACGCATCGACAACCTCCAGCGGATCGCCGGCCAGGGGGACCCCGACCGGTTTGCCCGCCTGCTCACCTATGCCCAGACGCTGGCGACGGCGTACCTCGCCGGCAATAAACCCTCGCCGGACCTCTATGCGCAGATCACCCGCATTGCCCCGAAGAATGTGACGGGACGCGCCTACGGCTGGATGACGGATCAGGATTATTACCATCCCGGCGGCGCTTTCGTGCGCATTCCCGACCGTCTGCGGGGCCGCCTCGGCGGCAACCGCTTTTATACGCTTGAACGGCGCGGGCGCGCCGCGCTGGAGTCCGCAAAATCCGCGGCCTCCAGACCGCTCGTCACGGTGCCAACCTCTCGGAAATGACCCTCATGATGAAACCAACGCACATTCTCCCGTTTTCGGCCTGTTGCCTTCTGGTGCTGTTCGCGTCGGGCTGCCGCTCCTTTCAAGAAAAGCATGTGATTCTTTTTCCCGGGATCCTGCAGTCTCACGCCTCGCCGTCGGATGCGGCCGCACTATTTGCCGAACTCGGCGGGGAAGACGCGTTTCTCGATCTGGCGCGCTATCTCTACCGGTGGTACTTGGACGAAAACGATCTCGAACATCTGGCCTCGGAGCGACAACAGCAACTCTGGGTTCGCCGCGTGCAGATGGTTGGAGACGAGAAAGACAACAGCCGCTATCTGGAGCTGGTTTTCCCCGCGATCGGCGTCGCGGTGACCCTTAAGAAAACCGATTACCAGATCTCAGAGCTCCGGCTGACCGTCAAAAGCGCGGGGTATCGCGTCATCCGGCTGAACAGAGACGAGTCGGTTTCCGATGCGAAGGCGGAGGACTATGCGGTGCTCGACCTCGACATCCGAGCGCTCTACGACCGCTTGTTCCAGTCGCGGCTGGACGCGCAGTTTCCTGGCGAGGCGCTGGAGGCGCATGTCACAGCCGACCTCGTCAAACAGTGCGACCTTCTTGCGGAGAGCCAGCGCGGCAAGGTCAAAACGTTCTGTTTCGCGCCCGTCCTCGCCGTCGGCAACGAAGTCTGGGTTTTCTGGGAGGAGGGCAAGCTCCTTTTCCGCTACAGCTCCGACATCGATCTGGCCAATCCGGAGGTGTGGACGTTCGATGCACCCCAGATCACGGTTATCGACGCGGCCGCGCAGACGGTCGTCTCCTTTGAGGAACAGCCCGGTGACCGCCGCTTCGTCACGCGCGACCAAGTCGGGCGCGCCCTCTACAATTGCCTGATCCTCGGCAAGAGAAAAACGCTTCCTCCCCGGTGACGGAAGCCTAAATCGGCCGGCCACCAACCGATTACAATCGGCCTTTTGTCGGCGCGTGAAATGGGGTATGATTTTGTCAATATGAGTCAGTCTCGCATATTCTCTGGACTTGCCGCATTTTCCCTTCCGATGATCTTCGCCACGGCCGTCGCGGCGGCGACCCTGCCCGGCGTGTGGAGCTCCGACCTCTCCGCCGCCAAAGCGCTGGCCGACACGACAGACCGTCCGCTCGTGGTGATGTTCAGCAATTCCAGCGGCGAATGCTACTGGTGCAACCGCTTCAACAACGAGATCAATGCCAGCACGGAGTGGAACGACTTCGCGGTCGCCCAGCAGCTCGCCATGGCCTACATCGACCGCGGCGGCGGAAACTGGAATGAGACGTATTATCAGAACGTCGTCTCCAACAATACCGAGGTCACGGGTTTTCCGGCCTTTGTGGTCTATGGCTCAAGCGGGACGAACGTGCTCGGCGCGTTCACTTTCAGGACGAACTTCACGTTTACCGCGGATAGCTTTGTCACGCAGCTCACCTCGCTTCTTGACGACTATATTCTGGACGAGGAGGATCTCTGGGATCCCGCCGACGATGTGGCGGTCGGCGCCACCGAGCTCCGTTTCCAGCCGTATGCCCAGAAGCAGTACCACACGATGGATCAGAGCGAGGACACCCAAGACTGGTTCAAGTTTCTCTGTGCTCGGGGCGTCAAATACAAATTACAGCTTCCGGCTCCGGCAGTCATCGACTATGAAGAAATCAACATGACCAACGGGATCATCAGCGTCACCAATTCATATCCCGTGCAGATCTACACCAACCCGGCCGGGATCACGCTTGCGGCATCGACCAACATGCTCGGCGTCGCGGTGACGAACAGCGTCTGGGTCGGCGGCGGAACCAACGAGGACCTGTCGGTCACCAACGGACTGCCTCGCTATATTCCGGTCACGAACGTGTTCGGCGTCATGATGCCGGTGACGAACATCGATCATTATGTGTTCGACACCAACTATGCGAAGGTGTCCACCAACCTGCCTTACGCGGCGATCGTCGTGACGACAAACGGCTCGCTGTCCGAACTTGCCGAACAGACCTCGCCGATCGTGACAATCCTCGACCCGGCCCGAGAGTCGGCGTTGACGTTTCATGCCGGGACGTCGGGGATGACGAACGCGATCCCCCTGACGCGGCTCACCAACAGTTGCGTGTTTTCTTCTTCGGATTACGATGGCTCGTACTGTTTCATCCGCGTCCAACAGGAAAACACCAACATCACCGCCGCGGCATGGAACGCGTTCGACGCGGAGAAGTATCAGCCGCCGCGCACGAACCTGACGGTCGTCACGCTGATCACCAACCAGACTGACATCGCGGTGTGGCGGCAGACGGTTTCCAACGAATGGCTTTCCGTCTCCTATGCCGGACCGACGAACATCGTTACACCCTATTTCCCGTATGAGGTCAAGACAGTCGTGGTTGTTTACACCAACCGGCTGTTTGCGGAGACCTCCTTCGTCATCACCAACCGCACCGTCACCCCGATTTACGCGGTGTCGACCAACGAGGTCGTGTCCACGGGAACCAATCACGTCTCCTATGTTCCGACCGGAGACATCGAGTACACTCTCAGTTACCGCACGTGGACGCCGGGCGAACTGGCGTTCTCCGTCACCAATGTGCAGGTCAGCGAGACCGCCGCCAGCGTCAGGCTCTCCGTCACCCGCCGCAACGGCTCCACCGGCGAGGCCCGGTGCCGTTACCGGTTTGAGGACCGCGACAACTCGGCCAAGGGCTATGAGGCCGAGAACGGCAAGGACTACAAGGCGGCCGAGGGCACCCTGTTCTGGCCCGACGGCAAAACGTTCTCGACCAACTTCACGGTTGAGCTCATTCAGGATCTGCATCCCGCATGGGAAGGCGACGAGCGCTTCGCCGTGGTGCTCGAAGACACCGAGAGCACGGACTACTTCCGGGTCCCGATCGCCGTCTCGAACGCCGTGGTCACGCTCAAAGAGTCCGCCAGGAAGAATGCCGGCGTGATCGGGTTCGAGGCCTACACGCCCGACGGGGCCGATGACCCGACGAATTTCCCCCATGCCGCGAAGCCCGCGGTGACAGTTAAAGAAGGACAGGACGTGGTGCTCTGGGTCGGCCGCTCAGGCGGCAGCAATGGCGTGGTCAGGGTCAAGGTCACGACCGTGCCGGGCACGGCTGTGGCGGCGACCGATTTTGTGCCCGTGACGACCAACCTCGTGTGGGCGGACGGCGAGACCGGACGGCAATCCGTGTCTGTCCAGACCCTCAGCCGCGCCGGATTTAACCGCGATGCGACCTTCACGGTCAAGCTCGCCAATGAGGCGAACGCCGCCTTCGCGGCGGCTTCCGCCGTGACCGTCACGCGTCGTGACGAAACCGTGGCGGCCAGTCTTGACGAGACGGCGGCGGAGGCCGCGGCATTCGGACTCGCACTCCGGGCATCGTCCGGACTGTGGTTCTGGTCGGGTGATTCCATGCTGCGGAGCGGTCCGGTTTACAAGGGAGGGCGTGCGGTGCTCCAGCTCACGCTCACCGGTCCGGGGCTGCTCTCTTTCGGGTGGGATGTGAATGAGGGGGAGGCCTCGGATTCGTTGGTTTG
>CAZOIS010000065.1:0-24097 GCA_964579865.1 uncultured Lentisphaeraceae bacterium
CGGCGCGTGCCGTCCCGGGCGCTGCCGTGGTTGCCCATCTGCGTGATGACGCCGTACTCCTTGGCGACGTCCCTGAAGTAGCGCGCTTCCCAGATCGTCCGCACCAGCGGCTTCTCGACGTAGGCGTGGCAGCCGCGCTTCATCGCCTGGATCGCGGCCGGCGCGTGGGTGTGGTCCGGCGTGGCGACCACGACCGCGTCCAAGTCCTTTTCCGTTTCCAGCATCTTGCGGTAGTCGGCGTAGGTGCTGAAGTCGGCTTTCAGCCCCTTTTCAAGGTGCCACTTCTTGGCGTTGTCCAGCATGGCCGAGTCGGTGTCACACATCGCCACGACGCGCACGTTGCCGCAGTCGACCATTTCGGACCAGTCGCGCACGCCCTGTCCGCCCGCGCCGATGACGCCGAGCTTCAGCATCTCGCCCGGTTTACGGAAGCGCGCCGCCGAGCGCGTGGATGTGCACCCGCCCAGCGCGAGCGCACCTGTCGTGAGTGCCGTGCCCTGCAAAAATGCGCGGCGCGAAAAACCTGTCTGCCTCATCATCGTTTCTCCCTGGGGTCTTTGTTTGCCGGCAGGAACGGTTCCCCGAACCGTCTGCGGGCACCTCGCGGAGATGCCGCTGCCGTGGAACACGAGAACGCTCTTGTCTATCCATGGTTCACGGGTATCACCTTACGCCTCCGTGCCCGTTGTTTCAAGATGACACTTGCGCAACTTTTGTGGTACTTTTGCGCAATCCATGGCCCTTAACCTGTCATCGATCCCGCAGGTCGCGCTGCTGTTCGAAACCAACGAGCAGGCGCACCGCGACATCTTGCGCGGCGTGTTGCGCTACGAGCGCATCAACGGTCCGTGGAGCCTGCATGTGACTGAAGGCCGCACGGGGGAACAACGCCTTCTCGCGATGAAGAAGCGGTGCGGCGCGGGCATCATCGGCGTAATCCAGAACCGGGCCTACGCCGACGCCGTGCTGGCGGCGGACGTTCCCGCCGTTCTGATCGACCCCATGGATGAGGCGCAATTGCCGCACGGCCTGCTTGCGCGCCACAGCGTCTTGGCGTCGGATCTGCGCGCGATCGGCGAGTTGGCCGCCGATTATTTTCTGGAACGCAGGTTCGCGCATTTCGCGTTCGTCGGCGAGATCCACAACATTAACTGGTCGCGCGAACGCGGCGCGGCCTTTGCCGCGCGGATCGAGCGCGCCGGCGGCACATTCCACCGGTATGGGCCGTTGACCGCGCATGAGAAACGGGACTGGGGCGTGGAACGCGAAACGCTTTGCGCCTGGCTGAAGACGCTGCCCAAACCCGTCGCCGTCTTTGCCGCCATGGATGTGCGCGGGCGGCAGGTGCTGGATGCTTGCCTGACGGCGGGGCTCGACGTGCCGCATGAGGTGGCGGTGCTGGCCGTGGACAACGATGAGCTGATCTGCGAATCCACGACGCCGCCGCTCTCGAGCATCGCGCTGGACACGGAGCGCATGGGTTACGAGGCGGCGCGCTTGCTCGACCGGGCCATGCGCCAGCGGCGCAAGGATGGGTGCGTCACCCGCACCTTCCCCCCGCTCGCGGTTGTGACGCGACGTTCCACCGAGGCGGTCCACATCGACGACCCGGTCGTGGTGAAGTCGCTGGAATTCATCTGGCTGAACGCGCAGAATCCGATCGGCGTGCCCGAGATCGTCAGACAGGCGGGCGTTTCACGCCGTCTGCTCGAATTGCGGTTCCGCAAAGTGCTGAACGGCACGATTCAGGAGGAGTTGCAGCGGACGCGCCTGAAGCGCGTGAGAACGTTGCTGGCGGAAACGAACCTGTCGGTGACGGCCATCGCGAAGGCGTGCGGGTTCACGGGCAAAAGCTATTTGGGGAAGGTGTTCCGGCGGACGTTCGGCACCACCATGACGAAGTATCGCGCGGGACGTTAATCGGGAGGGTCGGGGTATGACGGTTTTCGGGCGTGGAGTCTGTGTGCTCTTTGCGGCGGCGATGTGCCGGGCGGCGGGTGCCGCCGACTCGCTGTTTCTGGAGGCGGAGGATTTTCAGTTCTTCGGCGGTTGGCTGCGAACGACGGACCCTGCGGCCTCGGGCCACGCCTATCTGCTGGCTCCGTCCGCAGGTAAAGGGGGCGGCGGGGGGGGCGACGCGTTGACGGCGGTGAGCGTGGACAAGGCCGCGGAATACGTCTTCTGGGTCCGTTCGCGCGACTTCGCCGCAGATCGGCCCAAGACCCGGAAGTTCGCGCTGCTCGTCGATGGTGTCCCGTTGGCGGAAAGGGGCGGCACGCATGGCCGGGAAGGCTTTGCCTGGCAGGCGCTCGGAACGCTGACGTTGCAGGCGGGAGATCACCTGCTGACGCTGCGCGATACTGCGCACGCGTATGGACGTTGCGATTCGCTCTTTGTCACCCGTGCGGGCAAGAATCCCGAAACGATGCCGGCGCGCCAGATCTTGGCGGCGCGCGCCCAATCCAGGGCTTTGCCCGTGGCCGGCCAGGCCGCGTTCCGGAATTCGGCCGTGAGGGACATCGGCTCTGACGTGTTGGCGGCGCTGACGACGTCGTCCATGCGTGTGGCGTTTGTTGCGGGAAAAGGCGAGGACGGCCAGCCATGGGTTGTGCGGCGCACGAGCGTGCTTTACAACGGGGTATGGCAGCCCTTGCCGGACGCTGCGGGCGACGAGGCGGTTTTCGTGCAGCACGCGACGAATGTGACCGCCGAACTGCGGCGCGTCGCCTCCTGGAGCGGCGCGCGGGTCCCGGTCAGCGTGTCGTTCAACGGCCAAGATTTCGTGACCGGCGGCCAGCCCGCGGACCCGTACGCCGCTGCGCCCGCCCGGCGCTTTGAGCCGCGCGAGCTGGTGAAAGCCGATGCCGCGGGGGTCGAGCTCCGGTATGTCGCGCCGGATGGCGAATCGCTGCCTGTGCGCTGGAGCGTCGACCCGGACGATCCCTTTACGCTGCGCGTGCAGGCGCGCCTCACCGCGAAGGCGGCGGGCTCCTATTCGCTCGGCTTCTCGGCGCTGCAGGCGACCGCGCGCGACCGCGTCGAATTCGTGCTGCTTCCGCCGCTCTATCAGTACCAGCGCTTGCCGCAGTCGCCGGAGCTGCTGTGCAACACGCTGACGCCGCATCCGCTGGCGCTGGCGCAAGTGCCGTGGCTGACGAACGGCACGCCGCTCTCGGTGGCCGTCACGGCTGAGCCCGCGGATCTGCCTTTCGTCTGGCCGAATGCGACCAATGCGGTCTGCGGTTTTGCCCTGCTCAACAGCCGCGCGCTGGTGCAGCCGACCATTTTCAGCCCAGTGCTCGGCAGCCCGCATTCCCGGCTGTCGGCAGGGGAGACGCGGGTCATCAACTGGCGCGTGATGACGCGTCCGGCGGAATGGAAGGCCGCGCTCGAGGCCGCGGTGCTGAACGTCATGAAGGTTGCCGATTACCGCGAGCCGGTCAACGCCTCTCTCACGGATGCGGTTCTTAACATGGCCGATCTGATGAGGGATGAAGCGTCCGGCGGGTGGAACGGGCAACTCAAAGGCTTCTACGATATCGAGAGCGCCACGATGGGCAAACATGCCGCGCCGCTTGCGCTGCTTTCGGCCGCGGTGCTTTCGCGCAGCGAGACCTTTTGGAAAGAGCGGGCTCTGCCGACCTTTGAGTTCGTGCTGAGCCGGAACGGCCCCGACATCATCCAGAGCGGGGTCAGCCGCGACGGCAAGCCGGTCAGGCGGCAGCTCGCGGTCCCGAACGGCTTTTACGGCACCACCTGCTGGGAAGGGCTCCACCGGCTGACGGGAGCGCGCAATCCGTGGCTTCTAGATCTGGCTTTGCCGGCGGGCCGGTTCCGCCATGCGAACAGCTACAACACCTCGTGGCCCTGGACCGAAATGCTGGCTGCGCACCGGCTCGACGCCGCGTGCGTGTCTCTCGGCGCGGTAAAGGCGGACGCGGACGCGTGGATGGCCAAAGAGGTCTACGGCCGCAAGACCGAGCCGGTCGATTTCCGCTTTTTTTACAACATCCACTTCTATCCGTACTGGTGGGATGTGATCGACCTGTATGAGGCGACGGGCGAGGAGAAATATCTTTCTGCCGCGGTCGAGGGCGCCTTCCATACGGTCGCGGGCCTGTGGTCGCATCCGCGGATTCCAGAGGGCGAGGTCACGGTGCATCCGGACGGCTCACAGGTGACGTATCACCGCGTGTGGCATAAGGGAGATCAGCTTTTCCGGCTCGGTTGGCCGCGTCGGCCCAACGACACGCCGGCCCACGGCGTGCCCGCGTGGCAGGTTTCTCCGGTCGGCTTGGGACTTGAGCAGCCTTCGACGTACACGTCATACGCCGGGGCGATGAACAACATCATGCAGTCGACGTGGGCGCCGCATCTGCTGCGCGTCTACCGCTACACGCACCGCGAGATCTTCCGCACCTTCGCCCGCAACGGCGTGATCGGCCGTTTCGCAAACTATCCCGGCTATTATCTGACCAGCTTCACCGATTTGGTCCATGATCCGCGCTACCCTTACAAAGGGCCGGACATCACCTGTTTCTACTATCACCACATACCGGTCCATTACGCGTTCGCGATGGACTACCTGGTGGCCGACGCGGAAACGCGCTCCGGCGGGAAAGTCGATTTCCCGTGGGTGAAGCAGAAGAACTACGCGTGGTTCAACAGCCGCGTCTACACCGCCGAGCCCGGGCGCGTCTATGACGACGATGAAGCCGTGCTCTGGATTGAACGCGGGCTGGTAACGCCCGACGACTGCAAAACAGACTGGTTGGCGGCAAGGAGCCCCGAGCGTTTCTGGGTGATGCTGATGAACCAGACACGTGCCGCCCGGAACGTGCGCGTGAAACTGGACGGCGCGAAGATCGGTCTGACGGAAGGCGCCGGCCGGATGTATGTGGACGGGGCCGCCGCAACACCCGCGCCCGAAATCCGGCAGGGCGTTTGCGAGGTAACCATTCCTCCACTGGGGATGGTCACCTTGGGGTATCCCGCGGCGGCGCGCGCAGAGTTCCCCGTCCGCAATCATCCGCTGCCGCCCGCCCGGCGCGTGGCGGACGCGGGGATTTTCGGCGAAGCGCACGCTTTCACGATTCGGTCCCCATGGGGCCATGATGCGGTGTACGCGGTGTTGACTGCGGATGAGATCCCCGGGGCCAAGGTGCTCTTCACCTGCGACGGCGAGACGCAGGTCTGCGACCGTTTCCCGTACGAGGCGAGCTTCTACCCCGTGCGGGATCCCAAACCCAAGGTGAAGATTACGGCGATCGGTCCGGGCCAAGAGGCGCAGGTGGTCGAGCTGTAAAAAAAGGAACCCGCGCTGCCGAGGCTGCGCGGGTTCGTCCGATGGCCCTTCGCGGGGTGTTTAGCGGCCGTTCATCCACGGCGGCCGAGAGGAGCGGGGCCTGGGCTTGCCGCCGCCCTTGAACCCGCCGGGTTTGAAGCCGTGCTTGAAGCCCGGCTTGCCGCCGCGGTCGTTCGGCCGCTCCTTGCCGGCCTCGTCGAGACGCGGCGGCTGCTCGCGGTCGCGCGCCTCGCCGGAACGCGGGGCCTCGTCACGCGGGCCTTCAGGGCGGCGCGCGAATTTTTGGAACGGCTTTTCAAACCACCGGCCTTTCGCGGTGCGCGGGGCCTGCCCGCCGCTGTGCTGCGGAGCGTCGCGTCGCGGCGGGCGCTCGTCATCACGGCGCGGCGGGCGCTCTTCTTGACGGGGCGGCCGTTTGGGCGCCTCTTCCGGCAACTGCCAAGGCGGGGTCCCCAGTTCGTTGTCCACGGGGCGTTTGAAATCGGGTTGGCTGCGGCCCTTGTGGCTCGGCGGCCGCTGGTTGTGGCGCCGCTCGTTGGCGGGATGCTTCTCCTGGCGCGGCCCTTTCTTGTTCATCCAGGCCGGTCGGGGCAGAGAATCGGGGCCGCCTTTGCCGGCGGCTCGTTCGGCCCGCTCGGAGTGGAACTCGTGCTCTTTCTCGATCGGGATGTCTTTGCGGATCATGCGTTCAATCGCCCGCAACAGGCCGCGCTCCTCGGCGCTCACGAAAGAAATCGCCGCACCGTCGGCACCCGCGCGCGCGGTCCGTCCGATGCGGTGCACGTACGACTCGGTCTCTTCGGGCAGGTCGAAATTGATGACGTGCGTGATGCCGTCCACGTCGATGCCGCGCGACGCGATGTCGGTGGCGACCAGCACGCGCACGCGTCCGTTGCGGAACGCGTTCAGCGCGTCCATGCGCGCCCGCTGCGTTTTGTCGCTGTGGATGGCTTCGGCGCGGATGTCCGCCTGTTCCAGCTTCCGCTCGATGCGGTCTGAGCCGTGACGGGTCCGTGCGAAGACCAGCACCTTCGCGAATTCGGGGTGGGTGGTCAGCAGGTTGATCAGCAGGCTGTCCTTGTTGGGCTTGTCGACGAACATGATCTTCTGGTTGATCTTGTCGACCGTCGGCTGGTCAGGCGAGATGGTGATGTGGACCGGGTCCTTGACCATCGTCATCGCGAGGCGCAAGACGTCCGGCGAAAGCGTGGCCGAAAAGAACTGCGTGTGGCGCACCTCCGGCAGCTTGGCGAGAATGCGCTTGATGTCGGGCATAAATCCCATGTCCAGCATGCGGTCAGCCTCGTCCAGCACGAACTCCTCGACGTTGTCCAGCGACACATGGCCCTGCTCCATCAGGTCGATCAGGCGGCCGGGCGTGGCCACCACGAGCACGGCGCCGCGGTTGAGGGCCGTGACCTGGGGATACTGGCTGACGCCGCCGAAGACCACCGCGAAGGGCAGCCCGAGAAACTTGCCATAGGTTGTGGTGCTGGTCGCGATCTGCGCCGCGAGCTCACGCGTCGGCGCGAGGATCAGGGCCCGCGGCTTGTTGCGTTCAGCCGACTTGGGGTTGATGGCCAGCCGGTGCAGGATCGGCAACAGGAACGCGGCGGTTTTGCCGGTGCCGGTCTGGGCGCAGCCCAACAGATCCCGCCCCTCGATGAGGTGCGGAATGGCTTTTTCCTGAATGGGGGTCGGAGTCAAGTAATCGGCTTCCGCCACGGCGTGTTGCAAAAGCGGATGGACCAGCCCGAAAACGTTGTCTGCGAAGGACGCGGGTATCTCACCCGTAGGTTTGGGGGTCTGCCGCGGGGCCTCGCGTTCTGCTAATCCGGGATGGCGGTTCCGACGGCGAAAAGGAGGGCGGGGACGATTTCCACGCCGCTCGTAAGAATCTTCTTTATGCATGTAAGAAAAATTTATACGCCTTTTCGGGGGCAAAGTCAAGGCACGGATACTCCCGGGGCGGCTTCATTTGCGGACGCCGTCCGGCAGCCTTTTCGCGCTTGTCCGGTCGCGTCCGCCGCAAGCATGGCGTTGAGGACCTTGCCGGCGGTCATCGCGCCCGCCTCGTGATGGATGGACTGCCCCGGGGCGCAGGTCTTCTCCGCCGCCGCCATCAGGTGCCGCCGGCCGGCGCTCCCGAGGCCGATGTCCGCCAGCGTGGTCGGCAGCCCGACCGACTCGCAGAACGTGAAGACCGTGGCGGTCTCTTCCGGCGACGCGCCCGTGAGCTGCAGACCGGCCAGCACGCCGAAGGCGACCTTTTCGCCGTGGTAGAACGCATGGGTTTCCTCCAGCGCCGTGAGGCCGTTGTGGATGGCATGGGCCGCCGCGAGTCCGGCGCTTTCGAAGCCGATCCCGCTCAGCAGGATGTTCGCCTCCACGATGCGCTCCAGCGCGGGCGTGACGAGGTGCCGCTCGTTGGCGAGCCGGGCGGCCGCGCCGTGGCTCAGCAGGGTTTCATAGCAGAGCTTGGCGATGGCCTGCCCGACCGCGGTGCCGAGTCCGCCGCACTCGTTCCGCGACTGGGTGCGTTCGCATGACCGGGCCTCGAACCACGTCGAGAGCGCGTCGCCCATCCCCGCCACCAGAAACCGCGTCGGGGCCGCCGCGATGATCCCCGTGTCGACCAGCACGGCCGCGGGGTTCATCTTTTGATAGCAAACCGAATCGAAAACCCCGTCGCTCGAGTACAGCACCGCGCAGCCGCTGCACGGCGCGTCGGTCGAGGCGATCGTGGGGACGACGATCACCGGGATGCCCGCCCGGTCGGCGGCGATTTTCGCCGTGTCGATGGTCTTGCCGCCACCCACGCCGACCAGCACGTCCGCGCGCGTCTTCGCGAGGGCCTCCGATATCCGGCGCAGCTCCTGCTCGCAACACTCTCCGCGGAACACCTCGACGGGGATTCCGCAGGCTGCCCAGTCGACACCGCAGCCGGGGAACACGTTGCCGTTCACCGAGGGCGAGGCCAGGATCAGCCCCTGTTTGCCCACGAGTTTGATCAGCGCGGGGAGTTCGCCGATCGCGCCGAGGCCTTGAATGTATTTGCCGGGAAAAACCGCTTTCTTGAACATGGGGACCTCCTGATTGTTGATGCGTGTGCCGGGCCGCCGCCGCGTCTGTACTTCAAAAGGACAAGGATCACTCCGCGAGAAATTTCCATTCGAGGACGCCGCCGGAGACGTCCGGCTGAAGCTGCACGCTGAGGCGCAGGCTTCGCACGGTCACGGGCGCGGCGAAACGGGCTTCGCAGAGCCTGTCTTTCGCGACCGGATAGGTCGCGGGAACGTCCCGCCAGTCGCCGGCCGCATCGGGATATTGGACCTTCCAAGAAGCGGGGACGCGGCAGGCGCCTTTCCCCGTGTCGTCGAACCAGTAGACCGCACAGCCCTTGAGCGTCTCGGGCGCGGTGAACCCGACCTGCAGCCACTCGGCGCTGCCCTTGTTCGGCCACCAGGTGAAGCGTTTCACGTCGTGGTCTCCGGAGCGCTTCGGCAACTCGCCGTCGCAGGCCGCGGCCAGGGTGTCGTTCTCGAAGCAGTGCGAGGCGGAAAGCGTGATGTCGGAGAGGGGCGCGGCGTTTTCGGCCGAGGTCGGGAACCAGACCTGCATCTCTTCCGCGCCGCGGTGACACCAGGCGAAGTACGGGATGAGCGTGGCGACCGTCGGCCGCGATGAACGGTTGCCGCGCAGGTCGGCGGTGACGCAAAGGGCCTGGGCTTTGAGCGCGACCACCGGGTGCCCGAGGATCGTGGCCGGGGCTTCGGCGAAGGCCGAGGCGGCGGGCAGTGCGAGGTTGAGCGCGTGCCCGTCATTGTCGGCGGATTCGGCGCAGTAAACGAGCGGGCCGCGTTCGACGGCGAGGCGGCCGGCATCGTCTTTTACCGCCGGATGCGCCAGGATGCGGCGGACGGGCATGGCGAAGGCGAGCGTCACGGCATCGCCTTTGCGCCAGGCGCGGTCGAGGGTGACGTAGCCCTGGTCGAGGGCGATTGTCACGGGCTCTCCGTTGACCGCGACGGCGACATCCTTGAGCGCGCCGGGGTCCGTCTGCGTGTAGAGGTCCGACGGGACGGACTTGCCGACCGCCCAGCCGGGCACGCGGACCTTGAGCGGGAAGACGGCTCCGTCTTGGGCTGGGGCGACCTCGATGCGCACGTCGCCGGTCCAGGGGTAGCCGGTCTTCTGCGTGAGCGTGATCTCGCCGGCGGGCGTCGCGAGCTTGGCGGAGCTGGCGATGAAGAGGTTCACGTAGACGGCCGCGTCGCGCTGCGCGTAGGTGAACTGGCCGAACTGGGGAATGAAGCGCACGATGTTCACGGGGCAGCAGGAGCAGCCGAACCACTTGGAGCGCTTGTAGCCCCCCCGGCTGGCGAGCGGGTTGGGGTAGAAAAATTCGTCGCCCGAGATCGAGATTCCGGAAAGGAAACCGTTGTAGATCACGCGCTCCAGCACGTCGATGTATTTGGCGTCGCCGTGGAGCAGGAACATGCGCTGGTTCCAGAGGGCGTTGGCGATGGCGGCGCAGGTCTCGAGGTAGGCGCTCTCGTTGGGCAGCTCGTAGTTCTCGCCGAAGGCCTCGCCCTGGTGGCGCGCGCCGATCCCGCCGTTGAGGTGCAGCTTTTTCGAGACGACGTTCTCCCAAAGCTTGTCGATGGCGTTGATGTACGACGGGTCGCCGGTTAGCGCCGCGACGTCGGCCATGCCCGCGTAGAGGTAGCCCGCGCGGACCGCGTGGCCCACGGCCTCGGTTTGTTCGATGACGGGGACGTGATCCTGATTGTAGGTTCCGTAGAGCTTGCGCAGGTCTTGGCGGCCGCGCATGTCGATGAAGAACTTGGCGAGGTCGAGATAGCGCCGTTCGCCGGTGGCGCGGTAGAGCTTGCAGAGGCCGATCTCGATCTCTTCGTGGCCGGATGTCCCCTTGAGCTGGCCTTTGCCGGGGCCGAACGTCCTGTCGATCAGATCGGCGCTCTTGCGGGCCACGTCGAGCAAGGTGCGCTTGCCGGTGACCGCGAAGTGGGCGGCGGCGGCTTCGTAGAGGTGCCCGATGTTGTAAAGCTCGTGGCTCGCGCCCATGTTGCTCCAGCGCGTTTTGCCGGTCATGCCGTTGATGAAGCCGAGGGTGCGGGCGGTGTAGAGATAGCCGTCGGGCTCCTGCGCGGCGGCCATCTTGGCGATCAGGGCGTCGAGGTAGGCGTCGAGCTTCGGGTCGGGGTGCGTGGCGAGCGTGTAGGCCGCGCCTTCCACGATCTTGTAGACGTCCGAGTCGTCGAACGGGATGCCTCTGAAGGGCCCGTCCTCAAGCTTGCCGGCCCGGGCAAAATTCGAGATGCGTCCCGTCTCCTCGCTTTTCTTGAAGTCGGCCCAGACCGTGACCAGACGGTTGGTCTCAAAGCGCGGCAGCCAGAAGCCGTCGAGGATGGCGACCTGTTTGAGCGGCACGGGTTGGTAGGGGTAGTCGGAGGCCGCGGGCGCGGCGCCTGCTCCGGTTGCGGCGGCGAAAACGAGCGCGAGGGTTGTGCGTTTCATGGTGGGCCTTTCGGCGAGCGGAATGTTGTGGAATGATAAAAGCGTGAGCTGCTGCGGGTCATTCGGGAGGCGAGGCGAGCCAATCTTTGAGGCCGGCGAGGATGGCTTCGGCCACGCGGCGCTGCTGCCCGGGGTTCCGGATGGCCTCTTCGCCTTCGGGACAGTTGATGAAGTCGAGCTCGAGCAGGCAGGAGGGGATGGCGGGGTTGCGGCAGACCGCAAAGCTCGCGGTCATGACGCCGCGGTCCGCGATGGGGGTGACCGCCGCGACGTGCGGATGGATGGCGCGCGCGAGGCGCAGGCCGAGGCCGTTCCAGGCGTAGGTGGAGACGTGGCGCACCTCCCGCGGGTCGGTCTGGGGCGGCGTGGCGTTGTGGTGGATCGAGATGAAGGCGCCGGCCTTCGCCCCGTAGGCGATCCGCGCGCGTTCGTAAAGATCGGGGTCGTCGTCCGTCTCGCGCGTCATGCGGACGCGGAACCCGGCGTGTTCCAGTACGGCTTTCGTGATTTTGGCCTGCTGCAGGTTGACCTCTTTTTCCGCGAGGCCCGACGGTCCGACCGCGCCGGTGGAGGCCCCGCCGTGGCCGGGGTCGAGGACTACCAAAACATCCGCAGGGGCGCGATTCGCGGGCGGATGGGGGCCGAGCCCCGCGCCGATGTCGGGAAGCGCAAGGTCGCGGGACGGCAGCGCGGCCGGATCCGGCATCGGGGTGAGGTGCCGGGTTTCGATGAACCGCTGCTTCCCCTGCACCCAGAGGCGCGTGTGGGCACCCGCGAATCCCGCGCCCCGCAGCGACAGGCCGGCCGGCGGGAAGCCCACCGTGTCGCCGTCGCCGGGCTCGCTGCGCACGCGGGTCTCGAACAGCGGGCCGGTGACTTTCAGGGCAGGCCATTCGGCGCGGGCGGTGAGGTCGGCCGCGGCGGCGTCGGGCAGCCCTTCCGCGAAGAAGACCACGGGGACCTTTTCGGCGGGCGAGGCGAAGGTGACGGAGGCCGAATAAGAGCCGGGGCGGGCGAGCTGGGGCGCGAGTGCGACGGTCCGTTCGCCGACGGCGGCGAAGACGGAGAGCCCGGCCGGGGCCTGGCAGGCGAGGCGGACGGCCTCTCCGGTGTAGACGCCCAGCGGCTGCAGCGGTTGCCGGACGCGGATGCCTTTGCCGTCCCACGGCTGCGCCGGGAAAGGCACGGTGAAGGCGTGGGCGAGTTCCGTTTGACCCGCACGGAAAACCAGCGTGTTGGTTCCGGGGATGACCGGAACCATGCAGAGGAAGCTGCCGGTGCGCCAGGGCGTGACGGCCCGGCCGTTGACCGTGAGCGGCGTGCCGGGCGGCGTCACACGGCCGATCACGTAGGTCTGCCGCTCGGTCGCGACAGTCGCGCCTGCCGCGGGGAAGGCGATGCGGATGTCCGGCTCCGCCGCGCGCGCCGCGGCCGGAAGGCAAAGAAGCGTGAGAAGAAGGGCGTTCCAACGGCTTGTCATAAACGGCAGTATAAAGAGCGCGTAGAATGAAACCAATCCTAAAATTCGACTGATGCCCGCGAGAAATGCGCACTGCACAACGGGATTTCGATCTGATAAAATAATAAAAGCCCGCTGAGAAACGTATATCCTGTGAAAAGGAGAAACGGCCATGAGAACAAGTGTGTTTTTCTGCTTTCTGCTGGCGTGCAACGGCATCGCACAGGAAATCGGATATGTGGAGACGTTCAGCCTGGCGGACGACCGCGAGGCCGCGCTCCGGCAACTGGTGCCCGGCACGGACGACGACTATTACTTCCATGCGCTCCAGGCGCAGAACACCGGCGCGCGGCAGCGCTTCCGCGACGTGATGAACCGCTGGCAGCGCGACCGCGACGGCCAGTTGACCGGCAGCGCCCGCGAACTGCTGAACCGACAGGCGCTGCTCGATTACGCGGCGGAGCCTCAGGCGACGCTCGACCACCTGAAGCGCGAACTGGGGCTGACCTTCGCTCACTCCCGGAAAACCGGCGAGCGGCTCAGCAACGCGCCGTCGGCCTTCGACAATGCCGCGATCGGCCCCGAGGCGCTGCTGCGGCGCGCGTTGCGCGATCCCCGCACGCTCGGCGCCCTCAGCGAGGAGGGCCTCGCGTTTGTGGCGAAGGCGAAGCTCACCGAAGAGCAGCGCCGCAACTTGATCTCGCGCCTGAGCCGCCCCGACTGCCCGAACCTCGTGGACCTCGTCGCCGCCGACCTCAACAGCCGCGACAGCGGCGGTTTCGGCCAGCACGCCATCCACGGCATGATGACGCTCTCGCAGCTGGACGCGCTGTTGAAAAAGCTGCCTGGGCTCCGCAACCAAACCGCTTTCGTAAAAGCCTATCTCGCCAAACTGGTCCCGGAAAACGAAGTGGACCTGGAGGCCGACGCCGCCGCCCGCGAAGCCTATTACGAGCGCGTGTGGTCGTTCGTGAAAGCCCTCGACCCGGTGCATAACTCCCTTAAGGCGAACGTGCTCTACAACCGTTTGCGCCACGACCAGCGCAAGGGCGTCTATGACCCGGAGCGGTTCATGGAGTATGTCAAGTTGCCGCGCGACGTCTACTATCTGAGGCCCGAAATCCGCGACCGGCTGCAGCGCGGGGACCACCTCGCGCGTCTGGACGAGGATTTCCGGCTCATCTCGCTGCCCCCCGTGGTGAACGAGGAGCCGCTGGTGCGGAACTATCTGCTGCATTTCTTCCGCGAGGCGGCGGGCTACAACGAGTACCAGCCGTACATCCGCGACGATTTTCTCAAGCCGCTCTTCGCGGAGGCCAAGATCGTGAACGGGATCGGCGATCCCCAGCAGTGGGTGCCGCTGCTCACGCCGGACGCGTACCGGCGGCTTAAAGAACGCGTGGACATCGATTTCGCGGAGGACAACCCCGACGTGATCGGCGCGGGAGAGACCGTCAAGTTTAAGGCCTTCGTCAAAAACGTGCCGGCGCTGCTGGTGAAGGTGTACGAGATCAACACGTTCAACTACTACCGCGAGACGGGGCAGCCTCTCAACCTCGCGGTCAATCTGGACGGGCTGGTCGCATCCGTGTCGCGCCGTGCCGATTACGGGGAGCCGCCCGAGCGGCGCGTGGCGCGGACCGTCGAGCTTCCCGAAATCAAGGCACGCGGCGTATATGTGGTTGAGCTGATCGGCAACGGCAAAAGCAGCCGGGCGCTGGTGCAGAAAGGGCGCCTGAATGTGTTGCAGGAGGTGACCGCCGCCGGCCACGCCTTCACTGTGCTCGACGAGGGCGGCAAGCGGGTGCCGGACGCGAGCGGCTGGCTGGGCGGACGCGAGTTCGCGGCCGAGAAGGACGGGCGCATCCTCGTGCCCTTCTCGACCGCGCCCAAGGGCGAGCGGATCGTGATCCGTCAGGGCGGCTTCGCCACGCTGGTCCGCTTCGACCACCGCGCCGAGAACTATGCGCTAAGCGCGGGCGTCTATGTGGACCGCGAGGCGCTGATCCGCCGCGAGAAGGCCCTGATCGCGCTGCGGCCCGTCCTTCGCGTGAACGGCCGCCCGGCCAGCCTCAAACTCTTGGAAGAGGTGCGGCTCGCCGTCCGTTCGACCGACCTGCAGGGCATCGTGACCTCGAAGGAGTTTGCCGGCGTGGCGTTGCGCGAAGACGCCGAGGACGTGCAGGAGATACTCGTGCCGGAGTGCGCCGTGGCGCTGACGGTGACGCTGAAGGCCAAGATCCAGAACCTCAGCCTGAACCAGAAGCAGGAGCTCGCCGACGGAGCGTCCTTCGCGCTGAACGGGATTGAGCGGACGGACAAAACGCAGGCGCTGCACGTCGGCCAGTCTTCGTCGGGATTCTACGCGGACCTGCGCGGCAAAAACGGCGAACCCTTGGCGGGTGAGCCGGTTCACGCGGAATTCCTGCACCGTTACTTCCTCGACAACGGGGCCGAATACGTGCGTGCGGAGCTCAAGACCGACGGGCGCGGGCGCGTCCAGCTGGGGGCTTTGGACGGCATCGCGTTCGTCCGGCTGTCGGCGGCGGTCGGCGCGGAGTGCGAGTGGCGGCCGCAGCGGGACGCGTGCGCGTACCCCGCGGCGGTACACGGCAAGGCGGGGGCGACGCTGCGGCTGCCGGTCATGCGGACGGCGGCGGACGCGGACGGCGCGGCCTCGCTGCTGGAGATACGGCGCGGGCAGTTCGTCCGGGATTGGCGCGAGGCGCTGGCGGTGAAGGACGGGTTCCTTGAGCTGCGGGGCCTGCCCGCGGGCGATTATTCGCTCTGGCTCAAGGACGCGCGGCGCGAGGTCGCCGTCAGCGTCACCCAAGGGGAAGAGCGCGACGGCTATGTTGTGTCTCCGCGGCGGGCGCTGGAATTGCCGCGGCTCGCGCCGCTGAACGTGACCGCCGTGTCCGCCGGCCAAGACAACGTGGAAATCCGCCTTGCGAATGCGACGCCGTTCGCGCGCGTCCACCTTTTCGCCACGCGTTATCTGCCCGCGTACGATGTGTTCGGGCGTCTCGGCTTTTCCGGCGTGGCGGGGCTTGCGCGGCAGCCGTGGCAGCCGGTCCGCACGTACTACGAATCGGGGCGCGACATCGGCGACGAGTACCGCTACATCATCGAGCGCCAGCAGGCGGCGAAGTATCCGGGCAACATGTTGGAGCGTCCGGGACTCTTGCTCAATCCGTGGGCGCTGCGGACGACTGAAGCGGAGGCGGAAAAACTGGCGGAAGGGCGCGAATATGCGGGGCGGGCGGCCGGGATGGCAAAGGCCGACGGCGGCGCGGCAAATGAGCCGTCCGCTGCGGCCGCGGCTGCTTCCGAGGGATATGCCTCGCTCGATTTCCTGAAGCAGCCGGCGGTGACGCTGCTGAATCTGGTGCCGGACAAAGAGGGCAACGTCGTCATTCCGCGCGGGGCGCTGAAAGGCCACCCCTTCCTGCGCGTGCTGGCGGTGGACCCGACGGCCACGGTACTGAGGTGCGTCGCGCTGGAAGACACGCCGGTGGAGACGCGCGAGCTGCGGCTGGCCGACGGGCTCGACCCGAAGAAAGCGTATGCCGAGCAGAAACTGGTCACGCCGGTACAGGCGAAGGCGGGGGTGACGGTCGGCGATGTGACCACCGCGCGGTTCGAAACCTACGACACGGTCGCCAAAGTCTACCGTCTGCTGGCGACGCTCAATCCGGACGCGACCTTCGGCGAATTTTCTTTCGTCGCAGACTGGGCCGCGCTGGAGCCCGGGGAACAGCGCCGGCTCTACTCCAAATACGCCTGCCATGAGCTCAGCTTTTTCCTGTACCGCAAAGACCCCAAGTTTTTTGAGCAGGTGATCATGCCGTATCTCAGGAACAAGAAAGACAAGACCTTCATGGACCTCTGGCTGCTCGGGGCGGACCTGAATGGTTATCTTGAGCCGTGGCGCTTCGCGCGCCTGAACGCGGCCGAACGCGTCCTGCTGGGCAAGCGGCTGCGCGGCCAGGAAATGTCGCTGGCGCGCGATACGCGCGAGCGCGCCGACCTGTTGCCGCCGGACATGGAGGCCTTCAACCGCCGCTTCGATACCGCCGTACAGACCGGTGCGCTTGAGGCGGAGGCCGGCCTCGCCGCAGTCCAGCTCGAAGCGGTCCGCAAGAGCCGCTCGGAGGAGGCGAAGCAGGAGTTGAGCGTGATGGCCGCTGCCGCACCCGCCCCGGCGGCGCCCTCCGCGTCCGTGGCGCTGGCGGTTGACGCCGTGCGGTCCCTGAAATCGCCGGTGGTCATGAAGAATATTTACGGCTCGGTGCGTCAGCGCGCGGTCGATGGCAAGTCACAACGGGTCGCCCGGTTGAAGGATTCGGAGGATATTGAGGTCGTGCTGGAGGCGGCGGATGAGGCCCGCTTCTTCGAGGAGCGGGACAAGGACCGGGCTGCGGCGCGGCGGTTTTTTCAGAAACTCGACAAAACGCAGGAGTGGGCCGAGAACAATTACTGGCACCTGCCGATCGGGGGCCAGCTCGCCGACCTTGTGAAGGTCAACGCGTTTTGGGCGGACTACGCGGCGCACGACGGGAAGACGCCGTTCCTGTCCAAGGCGTTTCCCGAGGCGACCTCGAACTTCACCGAAATGATGTTGGCGTTGGCGGTTCTGGATGTGCCGTTCAAAGCCGCGGCGCACGGGGAGAAGATCGAGGGTGTGGGCTACACGCTGCAGGCGGGGTCGCCGCTGGTGCTTTTCCACCGCGAGATCCGCGAGGCGTCCCGCGCCGGGGAGCCGGGCGGCATGCTGGTGGCTCAGCACTTCTTCCGCGCCGACGACCGCGAACGCTTCGAAAACAACGAGCGCTTCGACAAGCTGGTGACGGACGAGTTCTTGCCGCAGGTCGTTTACGGGGCGCAGGTGGTGCTGACCAACCCCACCGGCAACCGCCAGAAGCTGAACGTGCTGATGCAGATTCCGATGGGGGCGATACCCGTCAGCAACGGCTTCTACACGCGCGGCGCTTATCTCGTGCTGGAGCCGTACAGCACGAAGACGCTGGAGTATTTCTTCTACTTCCCCTCCACCGGCAAATATCCGCACTATCCGGTCACGCTGGCCAGCTGTGACCGCGTGGTCGGCAACGCCGCGCCCCTGACCTTCAACGTCGTGGCGAAGCTGAGCAAGACAGACACCACCTCGTGGGTCTGGCTCTCGCAGAACGGGACCGCGGATGACGTCATCGCTTTTCTTGGCGCGGCCAACCTTCACCGCATCGACCTGGCGGAAATCGCGTGGCGCATGAAGGACAGGGCGTTCTTCGCGCGGGTCACCGGGCTGCTGGAAACGCGGCACGTCTATCACGACACGCTCTGGTCTTACGGCATCCTGCATAACGTCCCGTCCGCGATCCGCGAGTACTTGAGGCACTCGCCGTTCGCCGGTCGCTGCGGGCTGTGGTTGGAGTCGCCGCTGCTGAGGCTGGATCCGGTCGAGCGCTTCGACTATCAGCACCTCGAGTATGCGCCGCTGGTGAACCCGCGCGCGCATCAGGTCGGCGCGCGGCGCACGATTTTGAACGCGCCGTTCCGTGAGCACTATCAGCGGTTCATGCGGGTGCTGAGCTACAAGCCCAAGCCGGACGCGGCCGACACGCTGGCCTTGGCCTATTACATGGCGCTGCAGGACCGCGTGGCGGAGGCGCTCGCGTGGTTCGGGCGCGTCGACCGCAAGGCCGTGACCGAGCAGGTGCAGTGCGATTATCTCGAGGCGTATCTGGCGTTCTACAAGGGCGACACCGCGACCGCGCGGAAGCTGGCCAAGGCGCACGCGGACGAGCGCGTGGACCGCTGGCGCGACCGTTTCGCGCAGGTGCAGGCTCAACTCGACGAGATCGCGGGCGGCGCCGCGGGCGTGGCTGACCAGGCGAGCCGCGACCAGGCGCAGGGTGCGTTGGCCGCGACCGAGCCCGCGGTGGAGATGCAGGTCGAAGCCGGCCTCATCCGGCTCGACACGCGTAACGTCGCGGCCTGCACGCTCAATTTCTATCCCATGGACATCGAGCTGCTCTTCTCGCGCAGCCCGTTCCTGCAGGAGGGCGCGGCGCAGTTCTCCTATATCCGCCCGGTGTTGAGTCTCCCGCTTGCGATCCCGGCCGGACAGGGCGGGGTGACGCTGGATCTGCCGCCCGAGTTCAAGACCAAGAACGTGATGGTCGAGGCGCTGGGGGGCGGCGTGCGCAGAACGCAAGCTTACTACGCCAACACGCTCAAGGTGCAGATGGTCGAGAGCTACGGCCAGCTCGTGGTGACGCAAGCCGAGGCCGGCACGCCGGTGCCGGGCACCTATGTGAAAGTCTACGCGCGGATGGCGGGCGGCGAGGTGAGATTCCTCAAGGACGGCTACACCGATCTGCGCGGACGTTTCGACTACGTGTCGCTCAACACCAACGAGCTGGAGGCCGCCGAGCGGCTCGCGGTGCTGGTGCTGAGCGACGCGTTCGGCGCCGTGGTGCGCGAGGCGCCGCCGCCCAAGAGGTGAGGCCGCAACATGAAACGCATCAACGGGCTGCGGCGTGCCGTCGGGATGGTTCTGCTGGACGCGCCGGCTTATTCGGGTTTCCGCAAGGAGTGGCCGGGGCCTGCGGCGAGGTCGCGCCCGAGCGCGGCGAGCCGCCCGCGGACGCACATGGCGCAGGCCGCGCCGTCTTCGTCCACGCACGGCTTGTTCGGGTAAAGTTGATACATGCGGCGATACTTTCCGGGCGTGATGTTCGGCATGAACACGTTGGCGCCGCGCACGAGGACGTGGTTGCGGCCTTCGGGCTCGAGGGCGTCGAAGGCGGTGGTGGCGGGGATATGCGCGGTCGGGTTGAGAAGCCGCAAGAGCGCGATGGTCTTGTAGTAGACGCTGCGGTCTTCGAGCAGCGGCTTCTCGGCGAGCGGCGTGTCCGGGTGTGACAGGAAGGGGCCGCAGCCGATCATGTCGAGCTTCAGACGGGTGGCGAACAGGATGTCGTTCGCGATCATCTCGGGCGTGGAGCCGGGCAGGCCGATCATGAAGCCGCTGCCGACCTGGTAGCCGAGCTCGCGCAGATCCGTCAGGCATTGGACACGGTGCTCAAACGATTCGTCCGGGTGGATCGCGGAGAAAAGCGCGTTTGAGGTGGTCTCAAAGCGGAGCAAGTAGCGGTCGCATCCCGCGGCCTTCAGCTGCGCGAGCTCGCTGCGCGTCCGCACGCCGACCGAAAGCGTGACGGCCAGATCGGTTTCGCGCTTGACGCGGCGCAGGATGTCGCTGAGGACGTCGGCCGTGAAAAAGGGGTCTTCGCCGGACTGCAGCACCACCGTGCCGCAGCCCCATAGCTTGGCGTTCTTGGCCGTCTCGACGATCTCGTCCTCGCTCATCCGGTAGCGGCCGATGCGGGTGTTGTCGCAGCGGATGCCGCAGTACCAGCAATTGTTTTTGCAGATGTTGGAGAACTCGATGATGCCGCGGATATACACCGCTTCGCCCATGGTCTTGCTGCGGAGGCCGTCGGCGGCCGCGTAGATCAGGTCGCAGGCTTTGCCTTGTGCCTTGAGCAGCGTGGCGAGCTCTGCGGCGGTGAGGCTTTCGCCGTTCTGTAGGCGTGTCAGTAATTCTGGGATGGCTTTCATCGTGCAACGTGTCCTTTAAAAGCTAGTATCATACTCGATTTAAGACGCCGCGTGAAGACGGAGAAACCCGAAAAAGGCGTTTGCACTGGAAAAGGAGGGCCTTCCACCCAAGCGTTCCCGGCTCCCGAACGTGATTTCTGACGCCTGCTGGAAAGCAAAAACCCCGTAAAATCAAGCATTTATGCCGGTTTCACGGGGTCTTTAAAGATGGTGCCAGGAGAGGGAGTCGAACCCTCACACCCTTTCGGGCGGCAGATTTTGAGTCTGCAACATAACCAATGAAATAGGCACTAATATTAAAGTATGCTTCTGTTCTGCTTCTGTTTGTTGACGAATTGCAACCCCATTTGCTATAGTGTGCCTATTGAAGGAACCGGAAGAAAGGTGGCCGGAAATGGGGCGCAAACCAAAATCGAAACCAAAAGCACGGGCAAAGGGCATGGGGTCGCTCACCCTGCGAGGGAACAAGTGGGTTGCCCGCTGGGTCGTCAACGGCAAGATACATGTCCGATCAACGAAGACCGACGACAAAGCCTTGGCTGAGGAAAGGCTGAAAGAGTATACGGCTCCCACAAGGCTGGGGAACGAGGCGGAGGCGTTGGAGGTTCTGGCCGTTAAGATCGGTAGACGCAAGGCCGAGGTCGCCAAGTTTGAAGATTCAAAACCCGCGATAGAGATCGTTAGCGGATGGCAAGAGTATTTGGATCAGCATAATAGGCCGGACAGTGGTGAGGCCACTCTGAGGCAGTACGAATTTCAATATGAGGCGTTCGCAAAGTGGTTTCTCGACAACCACCCTAATAAAGGTTCGGATGGGGGAGGGGGCAGGTTCGAATTACGGCACGTAACTCAGGATGAAGCTGACCGATACGCGGGATACCTGCTAAAGAGGGTGTCAGCCTCCACCTTCAATCGCCACATGAACCTGCTTGCGTTGGTGTGGCGCGTTTTGAAGAAGAAGGCTCGGTTAACCGAGAACCCCTGGGAATCGATAGAGCGGAAGCGTTTCAAGGTTCGCTCACGTAGAGAGCTGACAGTCGAGGAGCTTGCACGGCTAATCGGGGCGGCGCAGGGTGAAATGAAGCTGCTGTTGGCAATTGGCATTTACTGTGGTTTGCGTTTGGGTGACGCGGCTTCATTGGACTGGGGAAGCGTGGATATCGCGAAGGGCATCATATCGCTGGTTCCCATGAAAACGGCCCGGCGGTCTCAGAAACGAGTGACAATCCCGATCCACTCGACACTACACGTAATGCTCACGGGAATACCAAGGGAGCAGAGGGTGGGTCCTGTTATGCCCAATCTCAAGGCGCGATGGGAGAGTTTCAACGGGGCACTTGCACGGGACGTTGAGAACCTGTTCTTGTCAGTGGACATCAAGACCAATGCCAATGCGGTGACTGCTAGCGAGAAAGCGGCAATGGAACAGGCAAAGAAGGATGGCAAAGAGCTGCCTCCACTTAAACGTGCGACTGGAAGAGCGAGTGCCGATTGCGGTTACCACTCCCTGCGCCATACGTTCGTGAGCCTGTGTGCGGCTGGGGGGGTTCCTCAATCTGTGGTACAGTCACTTGTCGGTCACGGTTCGCCGGCGATGACCCAGCACTACACGCACATTGGGATTGAAACCGCAAAGAATGCCGTCGACTTGCTGCCGGACGTAACAAAGGAGCCCGCCAAGGCAAACACCGAGACCGAGCCGACACCAGACGCCCCGGTTCAGGTGGATAGAACAGCTCTTCTGGCAACCCTGAAGGGCATGACGGCGAAAACGTGGAAGGCTGACCGGGATAAGCTTGTTGTAGCTTTGACGAAGTCCATGCCAAACGGCACGGTTGGCTAACCCACCCAGCATCAAAAGTATGCTGCATTTCTACTTCCCCGAAGAGGGGCGATTTCAGGTCCATGGAACCCCTTGCCCCCGTTTTCCGGGGTTAGAAGACGCCGCGTAACCTTCCCGCAAAAAGACGTTTTACGCACGCCTGCCTGCTTATAATCAGGTTTTGAGTAGGAACCGCAAGGTGACGTTATTTCGGACCGAGGCCATGACCGCGGCCTGTCGCGTGGAGCCTGGGGCGGGCACCTTCCGGCACCCGCCCCCGGCGCGATCACGCCGCTATTCTTCTCCCAACGACAGCTTCAGCAGGCACTGTCGCCGCCATCCGGCAGCGCCCCTGAGCCCACTTCCGCAGGCCTTGGATCTGGTCGCCCATGAGCTTGGACAACGGCACCGTGTCCGTGACCGCGGCCAAGAGGTCCCCGGTTTTGGGCTCCCTTGTTTCCGCGAACGCCCGGTACAGGGCGTCGGTCACGCACTGCTCGATCTCGGCGCCGGTGAACCCCTCTGATGCCGCCGCCAGCCCCTGGAGGTTGAAGTCCTGGGGCTTGCGCTGCCGCCGCTGGATCTGGATCGCCCAGATCATTTCGCGCTCAACTGCAGAGGGCAGGTCCGTAAAGAACAGCTCGTCCCATCTGCCCTTTCTCAACAGTTCGGGCGGCAGCTGCGTCACGTCATTGGCGGTGGCGACCACGAAAACCGGCGCCGTCTTCTCCTGCATCCACGAAAGGAACGACCCGAATACCCTGGCACCGGTGCCTCCGTCGCTTGACCCCGAACTCCTACTGCCCGCGAACCCCTTCTCCAGCTCATCGATCCACAGCACAGCCGGGGCCACGGCCTCGGCGGTGTTGATGGCCTGGCGGAGGTTGGACTCGGACTGGCCCACGAGTGACCCGAACAGGCGTCCGGCATCGAGTTTGAGAAGCGGCCTTCCGAACACTGCCGCCGTTGCCTTGGCTGTCAGGGACTTGCCGGTGCCGGGCACGCCCACGATCAGCAGACCCTTGGGACTCGGAAGCCCGTACTCCCTTGCTGCCTGCCCGAAGGCCTGCTGGCGTCGGAGCAGCCAGGTCTTAAGCTGGTCCAGGCCGCCGATGCCGTCCAAGGTCTGCGCGGTCTCCACGATCTCCAGCAGGCCGTTTTGACGGATGGCGTTGGCCTTCTCCCTCGCCACGCTGACCGCTCTGACGGCTTTGCTCCCCACAACACTGAGGGCGAAGGCGTTCTCGGCCTCGGCGCAGGTCAGGCCGCCGGCGGCGTCCAGGATCTGGTCGCGCTCGTCGCCCTTGACCTTCTTGAGCTTGGCGCTCTCACAGATGCCGTCGAGCACGACACCCAGCTCCGGTTTGCCGGGGAGTGCGAGGTCGACGGTGACGAACTCCCGCTCCAGCTCCGGCGGCAGCACGCGGCGGCAGCCAAGGATCACGACGCATTTGCCATTGGCTTTGGCGTGAACCAAGGCGTCCTTGAGGGCACGGATCAGCACCGGATTGCCGTCCTGCAGGAACAGGTGGAAGTCGCGCAGCAGGACCAGGGTGTTGTCCGGCAGTCCCGCGATGGCCGTGACGGCTTCCATCGGGTCTTCGCCGGACAAAGTGCGCCCGTCTGTTGTGTCAACGAGCCCTGTCGTGGCCGACCACGCCACAAGTGAGTGGTTGGTGGCTTGGGCCGCGGCCTTGACCTCGGCTTCTGCGCGTGTCTCTTCGTGGCTGACCAGGTACAGGCCCGGGTATCCGGCGCGGATGTAGTTCGTGATCGCTTCTCTCATTTGTGGTTCTCCTTTGGTTGCGTGGGTGGTGTGGCGGGTGTGCATGGCGCATAAGGCATGGGTTGAAGCACGGCTTCAGCCGTCCTTCACGTCTTTGGAAAACACGATCACGACCAGCGCCCAGGCGAAAAGGACCTTGAAGGCGCTCCAGAGCCTGCGCCGGCTAACGATCTGCGCGGTCTTGCGTTCCACGAGCTGGTGCTCGGTGGGTTGTCCCCACCAGTAGCGCTTGACGCTGTCGACGCAGCTGCCGATCTTGCCCCGGCTGCAGACCCTGGTCCTGGCCTCGCACCGGATATCCGAGATCCTCACGGTCGTGACGTAAGCGGTTTCGATGAAGCCGAGTAGCGTCCACGCCAGAATCACCATGCACAGCAGTCGCATGGACGTGTAGTGTTTCCAGGAGGTGATGTTCACGGGGAAGTCCGGCTCCTTGGACTCCGGGACCATAACAACTTCGTCTGTGGTTTTCATTGTTTCCTTTCTCTGTCGCAGGGACAGATTCTGGGGTTGGTGATTGGGGTGTGAAATGGTGCTGAACAGGGACGGTAGCGGGGA
>CAZOIS010000066.1:0-23639 GCA_964579865.1 uncultured Lentisphaeraceae bacterium
GGTAGCTGTGGAACGGGCAGCGGGCCGCGTTCACCGGGATCAGGTGGTGGTTCACGCCCAGGCGGTAGCGCTGCGCGTCGCCGTAGGAGAAGAGCCGCCCCTGCAGCATCTTGTCGGGCGAGAAGCCGATGCCCGGCACGACGTTGGCGGGGTTGAACGCTGCCTGCTCCACATCTGCGAAGTAGTTGTCCGGGTTGCGGTTGAGTTCCATCACGCCCACCTCAAGCAGCGGGTAGTCCTTGTGGTACCACACCTTCGTCAGGTCGAACGGGTGGTACGGCAGCTTCTCCGCGTCGAGTTCCGGCATGACCTGCACGAACAGCGTCCAGCGCGGGAAGTCCTTCTTCTCGATGCTCTCGTAGAGGTCGCGCTGGTGGCTCTCGCGGCATTTGCCGATGATCGCCTCCGCCTGCTCGTCCGTCAGGTTCTTGATCCCCTGCTGCGTGCGCAGGTGGAACTTGACCCAGTAGCGCTCGTTCTGCGCGTTGATGAAGCTGAAGGTGTGGCTGCCGAAGCCGTGCATGTGCCGGTATGACGCCGGGATGCCGCGGTCGCTCATGACCACCGTCACCTGGTGCAGCGCCTCGGGCAGCGAGGTCCAGAAGTCCCAGTTGTTGAGCGCGCTGCGCAGGTTGGTGCGCGGGTCGCGCTTGACCGCGTGGTTCAGGTCCGGGAACTTCAGCGGGTCGCGCAGGAAGAAGACCGGCGTGTTGTTGCCCACCAGGTCCCAGTTGCCCTGATCCGTGTAGAACTTCATCGCGAAGCCGCGGATGTCACGCTCGGCGTCGGCCGCGCCGCGCTCGCCCGCCACGGTCGAGAAGCGCACGAACATCTCGGTCTTCTTGCCCACCTCGGCGAAGACCGAGGCCTTCGTGTACTTCGTGATGTCGTGCGTGACCGTGAAGGTGCCGAAAGCGCCCGAGCCTTTGGCGTGCATGCGCCGCTCAGGGATGACCTCCCGGTCGAAGTGCGCGAGTTTCTCAAGGAACCATGTGTCCTGTAAGAGCTGCGGTCCGCGTTTGCCCGCAGTCATTACATTCTGGTTGTCGGGAACCGGAGCCCCCGCGTTGGTCGTCAGTTTCTGCTTGTCGCTCATCGCTTTTCCTTTCCGTTACCCGTACGGCCGAACCCGGGACTAGCCCGGCCACACGCCCCTTTGCAATGGCTCGATTATATCTGTCCATGTCGTGCGGAGCAACTCTCATTGCCGGTTCGTCTAATTGACTTACCTGCGCGAGAGGCGTAAACTTCTTTGCAATTTGCACCGTCTTGTCCCGGCCGCGTGCGAACAAACAAACGAAGGAGATTCATGATGACCTCACGTCGTACGTTCGTCGCTTCCATGTTCACCTTGGCGGCAGTTCCCCTGCTGTCATCCGGCCAAACCTGCTGCGCGGCCGCGAAGGCCGCAAAGAAGGCGGAAGCCCCCTCGACCGGCCCGAAACTGAATGCGGCCGGCGCAACCGTCCTCGGCGGCTGCCCGAAGAAAACCAAGATCAAGATCACCTGCGCCAAGTGCGGCAAGACGGAAGAGATCGAAATCGACACGCCCACCGCCGACAAGCCTTACGCGCAGAACTGGACTTGCCCCAAGTGCGGCTACAAGCAGAAGGTCACCGTCGAAGTCGCTAAACCTGAATAAGCTGCAATCCTGAACAGATCTATGCTTGCAAGCTTGAAAGCGGGTCTTCCCAAACGCTGGCGTCTCCGCCTCAAGGCGGGGACGCTGGCGCTGGCTTTCGCTTTCTATTCCTTGTTGCCTTGGTTTCATGTAATCACGTCGGACGCCTCCCATGCAGGGCATGGGTGTTGCCATCAAGCCGCATCCACGGTCCCCGTCGGTCCCTTCCCTGTTATGGATCAGGAGACAGCAGCCGCGGCGGACACCTGTTGGATATGCCAAAGTCTCGTCTCGCTGCTGCAGCACAATGAGCTGGCCGTCTCCTCGGCCTTCGTCGGCCCCTCACCTTCCTCGTCGTATATGGCGCTTGCCCCGCATGCGCCCGTGATCGTCCACATTTATCCCGCCAGTCGCTCGCAGGCTCCGCCCGCGTTCGCCTAACACATTTACCGGCGGTGGCAGCGGCGTTTTGCGCCCTGCCGTTCCAGTGACATGCCCTTTAGGAAAGGGCCGGCATGTGCCCCCCCTCAGGACATGTCGCATTTCCCAATTCTTTTCCGTGACCGCACACGCGAAGCGTGTCGGCACATTTCTTTCTCCGTTCATGAAAATCACAAAAAATCGAACGCGGACTCTCGTGGCGGGAGCCGCACTCTCCCTTGCCGCCACCCTGGCGTCGGGCCAAACCGGCAGCGACGCGCGCTACCAGAAACTTGAAGACGAGGTCAAGGCGCTTCGCCTCCAGATGACGACGCTGCAGGAACAGCACGCCCGCGAACTCGCGGAGCTGAAAGCGCTGATCCGGAAACAGGCTGAAGCGCCGACAGGCGTTACACAAAACCAGGCGGCACCGGGAACAACGGCAGCGATGCCGACCCTTTACGACTCGCTCAAGCAATCTGTTGCGGTGACTGTCCCGCCTTCGGCGCTCCAAGGTGTCGACCTCGACCTGTCTGTCGTCCTGGACATGAACCTCTACCACGACACGGCCGATGAAGGCGTCGGTCACCTGAAACAGCACCTGCGCGGCTTCGGGCACCACCACGACGAGGAAGAGGGGCACGACCACGGGTTCGAGGACGGCTTCAACCTGCGCCACGTGGAGCTCGGCCTCACCGCCGAGGTGGACCCCTACTTCCGTGCGTGGACGGTTGTCGCCGTCGACGAAGACGGTGCAGAGTTCGAGGAGGCGGTCATGCAGACCACCTCGCTGCCATACGGCTTGACGCTCAGCGGCGGCAAGATCAAGAGCGGCATCGGCCGCATCAACCGCCAGCACTCGCACAACTGGGACTTTCTGGACCAGCCGCTGGTGTATGACTTGTTCTTCGGCCACCACGGGCTCGCCGAGAAGGGCGTGCAGCTCACCTGGCTCGCACCGACCCCCTTCTACCTGCTCTTCGGCACCGAGGTGTTCAACGGCGACAACGAGCAGTCCTTCGCGCTCGGCGATTCCGACGCACTCCCCGAGCACGCCGCCCCGCGGCTCTATACGGCCTTCATGAAGACCGGCCCGGAGCTCGGCCCGGACCATGCCCTCCAGTTCGGCCTGTCCGCCCTCGGCGGCCGTCACCAGATGGTCCATGAAGACGAGGAGAGCGCCGACGGCGACACCGCTATCTTCGGCACGGACTTCGTCTACAAATATGACGCCAAGAGGTCGCATGGACAAGGCGACTTTCTGCTGCAGGGCGAGTACTTTTACCGCGACATGGACCTCGACGGCAAGGGAGACTGGTCCGGCTCGCCATGGGCCGCGAAACAGGACGGCTACTACGTGCAGGGCCTTTACGGATTTCTGCCGCGCTGGCGCGGCGGACTCCGCTGGGACCAGGTCGGCCTGATCAACGACGTGTCGTCGCCGGAGGACGGCGACATGGACTGCGACGACTCGTACCGGCTGGCGTCGATGCTGGACTGGAAGCTGTCCGAGTTCTCGCTCTTGAGAGCACAGGTCGGCCGCGGCTGGTATGACACCCAAGACGGACGCGAAGACGCCTGGGAGTTCGCGCTCCAGTGGCAGGTGACCTTCGGCAAACACGGCGCCCACGACTTTTAACGGTAGGGACGCCTCCCCGAGGCGTCCGGCCATGCCACAACAACCTTTTGAGAAAACACCCATGAAACAAAGCTCTCCTAGACCTTCAGAGTTGAGCGTTGAACGTTCAGCGTTCAGCGTTTCGTTACCCGTTCTTCCGCGGCTCCACCGTGTGATGGGCGCATTCCTGCTGTTGGCCGCTGCCTGCCTGTCGAACGCGCAGGCGGCGGGGATCAAGATCTTGGCCACGACCACGGACCTCGCGGACATCACCCGCGCCGTCGCGGGCGAGTTGGCTGATGTGTCCAGCATCACCACCGGACGCGAAGACCCGCACACGCTGACCGCCAAACCCGGCTTCATCGTGCGGGCCCGCGACGCGGACGTCTGGATCCGCATCGGCATGGAACTGGAGATCGGCTGGGAGCCGGTGATCCTGCGCGATGCCCGCAACCCGCGCATTCACGTGGGGATGCCCCGGCACATCGACGCCTCCGACCACGTCATCCGGCTGGAGGTCCCGACCCAGCGCGTCACGCGCGACCAGGGCGACATCCATCCGGAGGGCAACCCGCACTACTGGCTCGACCCGCTCAACGGCCGGCTGGTCGCCGCCACCATCGCCGAACGGCTGAGCGCCCTGTACCCGGAGCACAAGGCCAAGTTCGAGGAGAACCTCCACCGTTTCGAGAGCGATCTGGACACGCGCATGTTCGGGACGGCGCTGGTCGACTCCCTCGGCGGCGAGACGCTTTGGAAAGCGGTAGTTGCGAAACGTCTGGAGGCGCTCCTCGCGGAAAAAGGCGCGGCTGATAAGGCGGGCGGCTGGTACGTGACGATGCGCCCGCACCGGGGCAAGACCATCGTGACCTATCACCGCAGTTGGGTGTACCTGACGGAACGCTTCGGCCTCAGAGGGGACCTCCAGATGGAGCCCAAGCCGGGCATCCCGCCTACGGCCAAACATCTGGCCTCGCTGGTTTCAGAGGCCGCGGCGCGCCAGGCGCACGTCATCCTGCAGGAGCCCTTCTACACGCTCAAGGCCGCCAATCTCGTGGCTTCGCGCACGGGCGCAAAGGTCGTTGTGGTTCCCACCATGACCTGCGGCTCGGCGGAAGCGGGAAGCTATCTGGAGATGATGGACAACGTGATCCGCAAAGTGAGCGCGAATCTATGAGCGCGACGCCTGTTATCCAGTGCCGCGGGGTTACGGTCGCGTACGGTCGGGACGTTGTGCTCGACCGCATCGACTTGACGGTGCCCCGCGGCACCCTTTTGCCTTTTGTCGGCCCGAACGGCGCAGGCAAGACCACGCTCCTCAAAGCGTGCCTCGGGCTGATCCCGCACCAGGGCGGCGAGATCCTCTGTGATTTCGGCATGCGGCCACCTGCCTACGTGCCGCAGCAGAAACAGCTCGACCCGATCTACCCGGTTTCGGTCCGCGACCTCGTCTGCATGGGCCTCTACCCCGAACGCGGGTGTTGGGGCAGGCTGGACAGCGAGCAGCACGCACGCGTGGAGGAAGTGATCGCACGGTTCAGCTTGGAGCCCCATCAGCACAAGCACTTCGGCGAACTCTCCGGCGGATTGCGCCAGAAAACCTTGCTGGCGCGTGCCGTGGTCACGCAGGCCGAAGTCTTGGTGCTGGACGAGCCCACGGCCGGGCTGGACGCCGCCTCCGAGGCCGGCCTTCTCACATTGATACGCTCGCTCCACGAGTCCGAGGGAAAAACAATCCTGTGGGTCCATCACCGCATGGACCAGTGCGCGGCCTTGGCCCGGCAGGTGTGCCGGGTGGACAAAAGGGGTGTGCGCCTCGCCGACGTGTCGGAGGTGGCAACATGAGCCTCATTCAGGATGCGGTGACGTTCACGGGGCTCTTTCCCGAAGCGGTGCTCTGTGGCACCGTGATGGCGGCAGTATGCAGCGCGTTCGGCGTGTTCGTGGTGCTCAAGCGGATCGTGTTCATCAGCATCGCGCTCTCCGAGGCGGCGACGTGCGGACTGGCGCTGGCGCTGGTCTTCCACTTCTCGCCGCTGGCGGGTTCGGCGCTGGTCACAGGCGCGGTCGTGTTCATGCTGACGCTTCCGGAGAAATGGCAGCACCTGCCCAAGGACGTGGTGCTCGGCACGGTGTTCCTTCTGGCGTCCAGCGCCAGCGTGCTACTGGTGGCCCAAAGCGGCTTCGGTCTCGAAGAGATCAAGGCCATGCTTTACGGCGACCTGATCGTCAGCAGCCCGCGCGACCGCTGGGTCTTGCTGCTGACGGGCGTACCGTCGCTCGCCGTCTTGCTGCTGTTTCTCAGACCCGTACTCTATGCTTTCTTGGACCGCGAGGCGGCCAGCGTCATGGGCGTCCGCTGCTGGTTCTGGGAAGGCCTGTTCTTCTTCCTGCTGGGGCTTGTCGTGTCAGGCGCTTCCAAGAGCGGCGGAGCGTTACTGGTCTTCTGCCTCTTGGTGGTGGTCCCCGAGACGGCGTTGCTTCTGGCGCGGCGACTGTGGGCCGTGATCGGAATCTCCGTGGCCTTGGGCGTGCTCACGACCTGGGCGGGACTCCTGACCGCCTACAGCGCGGACCTCCCCGCCAACCCCACGATCATCGGCCTCTCCTGCCTGGTTTTAATGGGCGTGGCACTCATCCGCGCCACGGCAGCCAAGTTCATTGCGCGCCGCTGATCCGGTCAACCACGGCAGAAGCAAACAAACGATAAGATTAAAATGTGAAACAAGGAGCTGAGACGAAAATGAAACTGGACTCAAAGGTCGACGCCCTGTTGAAGGACGCGGCAGTCGGCAGGCCGATCAACCAAGCGGAAGCGGCATTGCTTTTATCCTTTCAAGAGAACTCGATTGAAGCGGCCCTGCTCCGGGCCACGGCGGACGCGCTCTCCCGGCAGCGGTTCGGAAACAACGCCCTGCTGCTTGGACAAATCGGCGTCGATATGGCACCCTGCGAGGGCAATTGCGCCTTTTGTTTCTTCGCCATGTCGCACACCAGTATCCAGGCCGCGGTCCTTCCCGAAGAGGAGATCATTGCCCGGTGCGAGCGTTTTGCCGCAGGTGGTGCGCGGGGCGTTTTCCTGATGACGATGCACCGCTTCGGCTTCGATTGGTTCCGCGACTTATGTGCGACGCTACGCCGCCGCATCCCTGAGCAGCTCGATATCCTGGCAAACGTCGGCGACATCTCGCTCGGGCAGATGCGAGAGTTGCGCGATGTGGGCGTGACCGGCGCGTATCACGTAAGCCGCCTGCGGGAAGGCGTTGACTCCTGCATGAGACCTTCCGACCGCCGCGCGACGATCGAACGCATCATCGAAGCGGGACTCGAGTGGTACACGATGTGCGAGCCGATCGGTCCCGAGCATACGCCGGCGGAACTGGCGGAACAGATCTGGCTCGGGGTCGAGCTCCCCTGCGTCCAGCACGGCGCCATGCAGCGTTTCCCTGTTCCTGGCTCGCCGCTTTATGCGAAAGGTCAAATCTCTGTCACGCGTCTTGGTCAGATTGCGGCTGTCATCGCGTTGGCGACCATCGGGAAGAAAGAACTGAGAAGCATCGCGGTCAATGTGTCGAACCTCATCGGCCTGTTCAGCGGCGCGAACGCTTTCTTTCCAGAGGCGGGGGAACCTGTCAGAGAAGTTCCATCATGCGATTCGCAAAACGCGAAAGAGGGCTTTACCACAGCCTTGTGGAGGCAGAGCAACGAAATCACAACGGCCGACTGCCGCGCCATGCTGACAGCCGCCGGTTTCTCGGACCTCATGGACACAAAGGGATCACCGACCACCCGCCTTAGAGGGTGACCACGAGCCGGTTCTTGTCGGCCGGATCAAGCGCGGCGGTGTAGCGGCTGAGCGGCTTCTTGGCCAGACCCTTCTTGAGCGTGCCGTCCGTGCCGAACTTGGAGTGGCCCAGGCTGGCGCAGCGGAACTGCTTGTCCGCGTGCTGGTACTCCACTTCCACGCCCCGGTGGGGGCAGAGCAGCGACACAACCGCGTATTCGGCCTCACCCGCCCGCGCGATGATGATCGGCGTCGGCAAGCGCGCGTCGATGACCTTGACCGATCCGCCCACCGCAGCCAACGGCGGCACTTTGCCGAGCGTCACATTCAGCGTCTTCCCTTCGACGGCATACGCGTCGGCCGCAATCGCAGGCGTAGCGCCGACCTTGCTGAAGGTGGCGCATCCGCCGCCCAGCCCGCACACGCAGGTTCCCGCGCCCGCCGCGCCGATCGCGGTGACCATGCTTCTCCGAGTCATTTTGTTCATGTCGTTCTCCTTAAACTTTCCCGGCACCGGCTTTCAAATGGTCTTCCAATATCTGCGCGGCCAGGCCGACGAGCTCCGCGCAGGGCCGCTTCCGATAGTACTCTTCCGTCCGCTCCTCCGAGACCGGCGAGTCGGCCCCCTTGGGAAGCCCCAGCAGTTCGCGGCAGATGAGCGAGCCGGTCTTGCCCTTGAATTCCGCGGCAAGCGCCTGCACCCGCGCGTAGTGCGCATCTTTCGAGGCCTTGCACTTCAGATCACAATAGCCTTCCATCAGACCGATGACCATAAACATGCCCGACACCGCACCGCAGACTTCCCTCAGCCGCCCCATGCCGGCGCCGAAAGAACAAGCCAGCTGCATGGCGCGGTCAAAGTCCAAGCCGCACTCCTCGGCATAAGCGCCCACAACCGCCTGGGCGCAATTCGCGCCCGTTCGGAACAGCGCCACGGCTTCTTCGCTTTTCATACCCGCCCTCATCCGCCTTTCACACTGACGTTATTACGCGACGGTCAGTTCCCGCACGATTTCCCGGAACGTTCCGGCGGCGGGCGAACTCGCAGCCGACTCGACGAAAGCCTTGCCTTCGTCGCCCAGTTCTGCGATCAGCGGATCGATCGGAATCGAACCCAAGAACGGCACCTGCATCTGTTCGGCCATGATGCGTCCGCCGCCCGCCCGCAGAATCGGCGTGACCTCCCCGCACTTCGGGCACGCGAAGCCGCTCATGTTCTCGATCACGCCCAGCACCGTCACACCGAGCTCCTTGCAGAAATTGATCGATTTGCGCACATCCGCCGCCGCCACCTTCTGCGGCGTCGTCACGATCACCGCGCCGTCCAGCTCGGGGATAAGCTGGCACACCGAGAGCGGCTCGTCACCGGTTCCCGGCGGAACGTCGACAACCAGCAGGTCGAGATCGCCCCAATCCACGTCTTCGATGAACTGCCGGATCACACCCATCTTCATCGGGCCGCGCCAGATCACCGGATCATCGCGGTGTTGCAGCAGGAACCCGACCGACAGCACCTTCAGCCCGCCGACCTCGATGGGCAACATGCCATCTTCGCCGCCTTCAAGTCGGTGGCCTTCCAACCCCAGCATCGTCGGCACGCTCGGCCCGTGCAGGTCCACGTCCAACAGTCCCACCCGCTGCCCCGCCAACATCGCCGACATCGCCAGATTCACGGCCACGGTGCTCTTGCCCACCCCGCCCTTGCCGGACATCACGATGATCTTCCGCTTGATGCGGTCCAGCCGGGACCGCAGTTTACGGTCGTCCTGGCCGGCTTCCGCGTGATGCGGCCCCGCATGCTTGGATGAGCAGGTGGCGTCCCCGCAGGTTTCGCACTCGCCCGGATCACAATCCCTCTTCTGTCTGTTCTCGTCTTGCATCGCTCTTCCCTTCGTTAAAATCGTTAATCGTCTTCAAACACGCGCAGGCGGCCCGTTTTAAGCCTGCACATCCCGGTATTCGCGGCACGCCAACCTTTCGGCAATCGTGTCGTCGATCTCATCCTGCCAGCCGTTGCGCTGTGTCGCAATGTTATCGAATCGCCTCGTATACGGTTTGATGTCGAGCAGCGGTGTCCCGTCGAGGATATCAGCGCCCTCGACCAGCAGCACGCTCCCCTCGCGGCCGACCAGTTTGACAATGCTGATGCCGATGGGGTTAGGCCGACACGGCGCGCGCGTCGCGAAAATCCCGTGCTCTTTGTCCTGTAAAAAGGGTTTCGTCAGAAGCCGGGGCTCACTCACCTGATGAAAATGGTACACGAGATAGATATGCGAAAACCGCTCCAAATCACGTAGCCCTTCCGCATACTCAGGCAAGACTTCGACCCGTCCGACGCAACCTGAAGCGAAAATCGGCTGTATGGGAGTCTCCTCCAACCGCGTGTGGTTGCTGTGAATCACACCAATGGGCCTGTATGAAACCGGAGTATCAGTCATTTTCCCTTACCTTTCTCGAATGCTTCTCCAGCAGCTCTGCCGCCAACCCGACACATTCGTTGCACGACAAGACATTCGCCGCACGAATCGCCTTGCAGGAAAGGTGCCCGCCGGTCATTTCCGCAAAAGACTGTTTGATGGACTGCTCGGCAGCGGTGCCGGCCAACGTACAGCTGGCGTACACGGCACCGCACAGCCCTTCGGGTGCCCGCCCCGCACCGCATCCGGCAAAAACCTCCTCGACACCCCGGCCCCCCGGATACTTATGCCCCCAGGCGAACGCCACGGACTGGGCGCAGTTGCCCCGCCGCTGCTGATGATATTCACTGGCTATTTTCTTCATCCTGTCCCTTCGCTCCTAAAAACAGACCTTCAATCCCGCGTATCCCGGTTGCACCGCCGTCCCCAGGTGCCCCTCCAGATACGCACAGGCCGCATCCCCCGTACAATGACATGGGATCACCTTGGAAACAGCATACTCCTTAAGCGCCTCAGCAGTCCGCTCTAACCGCGTTTCGGTCGTATACGCAAGATGCATCCCGCCGATCACCGCGGCGACGCGGTTCTCCCCGGCCAACCCCATGCTGTGCCGCAGGGTGTTGACGACGCCCGCGTGGCAGCAGCCCAGGCACACCACCAGTCCCGCAGGGGTCTCGATCCAGAGCGAAAGATCGTCCCGAATCACATCCGCATCTTTTCCCGCCGCATCCAAAAAGAACGGCCCGCCCGTATCCTCATACGCGGTGACGCGCGGCACCGGCCCGGTCAGCATCACGCCTTCTGCAAGCGCCCATGGGTTCGACACCCAGCACCGCCGCGAGTCGGGCAGAGACCGGACCGCCTCTTCAGACGCTTTCGGCATGCCGATCGGTTTCGGCGCATCGTGAATGCTGTACCTTGCCTGTACCGCACCAGGATGCAGAAACAGGCGCGCGTGCCCGGCACGCCCAAGCACGTTGGACACGTTCCCGGTGTGGTCGTAGTGGCCGTGACTCAGCACCACGCAGTCCGCCAAGCCGAGATCGATGCCCAACGCCTCCGCGTTCCTCAGCATCGCCTCGCCGCGCCCCGTGTCGAACAGAATCTTATGCCCTGCGGTCTCGATCCACAGCGACAGCCCGTGCTCCGCCTCCAGCCCGTAGGCGGCGCGGTTGTCCGACAATACGGTGACCGATACTCTGCTCACATGCATGACAAACTTTCCGTTAGACCCCCGCCACCTGCCCGATGGCCGCCACCAGCGTCTCCTTGCGCTGGATACCTGTGAACTGCAGCATGACCTCTCCGTCCTTGAGCAGAATCAGCGTAGGGATGCTCTTGAAAAAGAAAGCGTCGGCAGCCTTGGGATTTTCGTCGATGTTCACCTTCACGATCACGGCCTTGTCTCCGACTTCGGCGGCGACTTGCTCCAAAATCGGCCCCTGCATACGGCATGGGCCGCACCGGGGCGCCCAGAAATCCACCAGTACGACACCCGTGCGGATCGCCGCGGCGAACCCGTTGTCCGACACGTCTCTGATTTTCTCGTTCATGTTGCCCCTCCTTAAGGGGCTAGCAGGTAATCGGCAACTGCCCGGTACAGCGTGCTGACCGCGAGAATGGCACAGTGCCTTCCCTCCGCAGGACGGCATTCGCCGGAACGGATCAACTCGCCCGCGCTGATCGACAGCGCGTCCGTCACGTTCCGACCCAGCGCACGGCGGGCGATGGCATGACCACATGACCGTGTGTTGCCGCACCCGTCGGTACGGTACTTGATCTCTTGAATGATATCGTCCCGCACCACGAGGTAAACTTCCATCGTATCGCCACAAGGACCCGTTATCGTGGCCGCAGCGGTCGGATCGTTCATCTGCCCGAAAAACGGATCTTCCGTATTCGGATGAACCGTCTCACGTTCGCATCCGCACGTTTTCATCTCACATCGTTCCTTTCTTCCTTCATTCCCGAACCATTCACCGCGCCGTCTGCCGACACTTCGCAGAACGTCGCCTGCGCCCAGACCAGCACACGGTCTCCGCCCGTCAGTTCCGACTTCACCCGGTAGAGCGGCGCGTGAGTCTCCGTCACCCACGCCCGCAAACCGATTTGAAGGCCCATCGGCACCGGATGCGGATAGCGTACGCGCAAATCGGCGGTCACCGCCCGCACGCCCCGATGGAAGAGACAGTGCGTCATGGCCGAGTCGAGCAGGGCCGCCGCGACGCCGCCGTGGAGTATCCCGTCGTACCCCTGCAGATGCTCATGCGCCTCAAACGTCGCACGCACGCCGCCCTCGCCGTCCGATTCGAACGCCAGCCCCAGCGACCACGGGTTCTTGTCGCCGCACAGGAGACACGCCCGGTGGCCGTATTGATGGCCGACACCATACCCGACAGGCTTAGTGGTCGCAGACATTCGCACCCGCCTGCAGTGTGCCCGCCAAGTACTGCCCGACCAGAACCTCCGGAGTCTCGGACGGCATGCCGACCATCACCTGGACTTTGTTCTCCGTGAAAATGTCCTGTGCGCGCTGGCCCATGCCGCCCGCAAGAATCAGCCCCGCGCCCTGCGCGGCGACCCATCGCGGGATAACACCGGGCTCATGCGGCGGCGGAACAAGGTCCGTGCGCCCGAGGATCGTTTTCGTCGCCAGATCCACCTCGACCAAAGCGAACGTCTCGCAGTGCCCGAAGTGCATACACAATTTGCCTTCCGCCAGAGGGATCGCGATCTTGGTTTTCGTCGTGTTACTCATTCGTCTTCTCCTTGTTTCGAATTTCCAGTTTCAAAATTCCAACTTCTCCCATACGCTCCTGATATCCGCTGCCGAAGGTGCATCGGTCTCCACGACCGCCTTCGCCTGAACCTGCGCCGCCGTCACCAGGCGGTCGTAGCGGATGCGCCCGACAACCCGAGCACCCGAAGCCTCGGCCTTTCGCTCGATACGTTCCGTCATTTCCGGATTGATGTCCCATTTGTTCACGCAGACCGACGTCGGAATCTCAAAAAACAGCGCCAGTTTCAGCACGCGCTCCAGATCGTGCTCACCCGATACGGTCGGCTCGGTCACCACCAGCACCTGCGACGCGCCGGTCATCGAGGCGATCACCGGGCAGCCGATGCCGGGCGGGCCGTCCGTGACGATCAGCGGCAACCCTTTCTCCTCGGCGATCCGCCGCGCCTCGCGCCGCACGATGGAGACCAGCTTGCCGGAGTTCTCGGCCGCCACGGCAAGGCAGGCGTGCACCATCGGCCCGCAGCGCGTCTCGGAGACCATCCACTCGCCGCAGAGCCGCTCGGGGAAGGCGATCGCGTCCGCCGGACAGAAACGCACGCACACGCCGCACCCTTCGCATGCCACCGGGTCAACGCGATACTGGCCGTCCGGCAAAAGCTTCACCGCGCCGAACCGGCACCGCTCCGCACAGAGGCCGCATTTCGTACATTTTGCGCGCAGGATCACCGCCTCGTGCCCGCCCTTGAAATCCGCGCTCTCGACAATCTTCGGCGCGAGTACGAGGTGTATGTCGGCCGCGTCCACATCGCAATCGGCGATGACCGCACGCCCCGCCGCCAGCACGGCGAAAGACGCGGCCACACTCGTCTTGCCCGTGCCGCCCTTGCCGCTGATGATCACCAGTTCCTGACATTCCGTTTTCATACCGCTTCGCCGCCCCCCGCGATCTTGTTAAACAGCTTGAGGAACATCGCTCTGTAACCGGGCAACGCATCAACCGCCAACGCCCCCCTCGAGTAGGCCTCCGCGACGCGTCGGTCGTCCGGTATCTCAGCCAAGACCGGTATCCATTCTTCATGGCAGTATTCCGCCACGCGGTCGTCCCCGCTGCCGGCGCGGTTGACCACCACGCCGAAGGGCAACCGCAGTTCCCTCACCACGGCCACCGCCAGTTTCAGATCGTTCAGCCCGAACGGCGTCGGCTCCGTCACCAGCACCACATAGTCGGTCTCGCGCAACGTGGCGATCACGGGACAGGAAGTGCCGGGGGGCGCGTCCAGGATCGCATCGCCTTCCTTCGGGATTTTCGCTTTCACGGCGCGGATGAGCGGGGGTGCCATGGCCACGCCCACGTCAAGCCGTCCCTGAATCAGTGTGATGTCTCCGGACCGCTGCGTCTCGACCACGCCGATACGCTTGGGAACCTCGCGGATCGCCCCTTTCGGGCACACCCTCATGCAGCCGCCGCACCCGTGGCATAGCTCCGGAAACACCAGCACCCGCTTCGCAAGCACGGCCAGCGCCTTATATTCGCAGAAGCGGCCGCACTCGCCACAGCCGTCACAGCGCGTCTCGTCCACCTCCGGCACAGGGATCGACACCTCCTCGGGCGCGCCGAGAGGGTCACCTTTCAGAAACAGATGGGCGTTGGGCTCCTCCACGTCGCAGTCCAGCAGCCGAATACCGCCGCCGCAGACCCGCGCCAGATTCACCGCCACCGTCGTCTTGCCGGTCCCGCCTTTGCCCGATGCCACCGCGATGATCATGCTTGCCCTTTGCTGTCTTTATCCATCCGCGACCACAGCAGGGCCTGCGTGCCAAGAGGCAAACCCGCCTTACCCGCGACCACGGGACACTTGACCTTGAATAGAAAACAGACGTCCCGCGGCGCGCCGCTCAGCGTCTCGAAATTACCCTGCCCCTTGGAAATCACCAGATCCGCCTTTCGGAACCGCTCTTGAAATGCCTCGCTGCAATCCGACAGCACCGTGCCGGGCGCATCCGAGCCGTTGTTGATCACCTCCGCCACCTCACACAGTCCGGCCGCCTGCGCATCGGACAGCGTCGCGTCGTTGATCACCGGCGCGGCCCGGACAGCCACCGTTACCCGCGCCGCCCCCAGTCTCTCGACCAGCAGGCGGTCCAGCACAATCTCGCCGGCGTTGTCCGCGAGATACAGGATGTCCCGCGCTTCGGCGGCCGCCCTCCGGAAGCTCTCGATGTCTCCGGAGAACGGCTCGGCCTCCACCTGCCGGATCGTGCCCAGGATCTCGTGCGCGCTCAACTCGTGTTTCGGTCCGAGATCGATGAGGTTCCCGGCTATGGCCAGCCGCACCGCCAGAAAGAGCGGATCGGCGGACTGCGCAAGCCGCTCTTCAAGCTCGGGAAGCAGGCTCAGCGCCAACGCGTTGTCCCGCGCTTTCGCCGCGGCATAGGGATCGGCCACGCCGGTGCGCTCACGCAGAAAACGGTGTATCCGCTGCGCCAGCACCGGCGGCGGCTGGTTCAGATCCGTCGTCTGGACCCAGCCGGCGACCTCCCGGACGACCTGCTCATGGAAAGCGGGGTCATCGGAAACCCGCCGCACGGCGTCCAGCGTCTGACGGAAAATGCAAGGCAAACACTCAAGACATGTGTTCATGCGCGTTATGCCCAATGCCCTTCCACGTCCGCATCCAGACTCTTTTTCAGCTTCCCCTCCCGATACCACGTCAGGGCCTCGGCCACCGTCGGCGCGTCCGACGTGTAGACGTCAATCCCGGCGGCCTTCAGCACGCGGAACGCCTTGGGGCCGCAGTGCCCCGTGACCAACACCTGGGCACCTGATGCCGCCACGTTCTGAGCGGACTGGATGCCCGCACCCTGGGCGGCGCTCAGGTTCTGCCGGTTGTCGATCACGGCGAAGGAAGCCGACTCCGTGTCGTAGACCAGAAACCTGGCGGCCCGCCCGAAGCGGCTGTCCAAAGGCGCGTTGAGATCCGCGCCGGATGTGGAAAATGCAACTTTCATTTGTTTTTCTTTTTTGTTTGTTGTGGGCTGGTCGGACATAGCACCTACTCGACGGCTTTCTCGATGATGAGCGGATATCCCGCGTAAAACGACATCAGCGTGCTGACGCCGAAGCCTTCGACCGGCACCTTGTCGCGGTACCAGTACGACCCCATGCCGAACGGTTTGAGCGGCAGTTCACCCTCGTTGTCCGCACAGCCGGTCTGACACTCCGCGCCGACCCACCCCGGCAGAAGCACGCCCGCAAAACTGCTCCAGAGCGTCGTGTTTCGTCCGGGCATCGCGAACGGCAACCGCGTTGATCCACGGAAAACACCCGTCGCTTTGCTGAAGTAAAACGTGACGCCAGTCGGATTCGCAGCGCCCGCGTCAAGCCGCAGGGAACTGTCTGATACCGACATGTCCATGAACGGCAACGCGGTCGCCGTCCCGTAGAAGGCGCTCGTCGGCACGGCGTCGGCGGCCGCCAGCCGCAGCGGCCCGGCACCCTCGTATTGTCCGTAAAAGTCCACCAGACTGTCCGCGCCGCTGTAGAACCCGCCGAACACCTCCAGCGCGATGTCGTACGATGTTTCCTCGTGGCCGCTGCCGCACGACCAATAAGGAACGACCCCGTCGCGCGCCGTGACCGCGCTGGGATAAGTTCGGTAATTTTCAGCCGCCTGTGCGGCAATGATGAACACACCGGCCAGCGTATGTTTGGTGTTGCCCGCGAAGACGATCATCTGTGCCGTGCCGTCCGACATCGGCTGCAGGACCGCGCTTCCGCTGTAGGGTGTCCCGTCAGCCAAATAACCCGCGTAGGTCGCCCGCCCGCTTCGCGCAGCCAAGGATGAAAGGGATACCGTCATGAAGGAATGCCCGAGAGGCGCAAGGCCGCCGGTCGCCGCCGCTGGCGACAGCACCACGGTGTAATAGCCTTCGTAGTCCGTCGCCGGGTTGGCCGCGCTCCATGCGGATGCGGCCAACGTTGACGTCAGCGGATAGGCGTAATCCGGATCGGTCACACAGGCGCTCAATTGCCCGTCGGGCGTCAACTGAAGCGCCAGGCCATACGCGCCCTTTGCCATGACCGCCGAAACCGTGCCGTCCCCGTCGCAAGCTGCCCAATTCGAACTCGAAAACGCGACGGCGCCTTTCTTCATGCGGTACTTGGCTGTGGCGCGTCCGGACGAACTGACGGAACAGGTGAGCGTTCCCGCCACGCGGGCCGGCACGTTCGACTCGAGCACCGCGCCCTCCGCCGCCGTGATGGCATGGGCCGCGGCCGCATTGACGGTCCCGAGCGCCGCCACCGTGATTGTCACCTGGACTGCGCCGCCTGCGACCCACCGGCCGGAACGCGTTTCAGAAACCTGAAAGACCGAGGTGAAGACACCGGCCGATCTCGGCACACCGCTGAATTTCAGCGCTCCCGACGTCTTGTCAAACGCCGCCACGACGCCCGCGGGAAGCGTTCCGGAAAGCCGTGTCATGTAGATTCCGCCGCCCTCCGTCTGGAGCACCGGGATTCTCTGCGCGAAGGCCACCGCCGTCTGCGCGGCAAATGCGACTTCGTCGGAGGCGAAGAACGGGGCGCTCTCGGCCACGAGTTTGATTGTGACGTACCGCTTGCCCGAGACCGCGCTGACAGCGCCTTTCGGCGTGAGCGTCATTGTCACCACGCCGCGCGGATACTCGGCCAGCGTCGGCAGGGCCACTCCCACACTCTTGATCGCCGCACGGTCGTTGTTGGCCCACGTCAGCGTGTCCGGCCAGACGGTTCCGGCCGTTGCCGTCACGGTGCCGGTGACCGCGGTCGAAGCGCCGTCCACACGCGCGACGCCCAAAAGCACCTGTCCGCCTTCCGGCGCGATAATCGTCAGCGGCGATGTCTTCGCAAAAAACGTGCCGGCCTCCGTGAACATCAGGCGACCGACCGCCGGCGGGTCGTTATCCGTGATCGTCACCACATCATACGTCTGCCCTTCGGCGGGTGCCGCACCGCCCTCCGTCACCGTGAGACGCAGCGTCACCGCCTCGTCGCCCTCGTAGCCCTGGTCGTCGGCCAGCGGCAGGACGAAGCTTTTTGTGCCCGTCTCGCCGTCCGCCCACGACAGGAAGAGCCCTCCCGCAAACACATCCTCAAAGTCCTCCCCGGCCGTCGCGGTCATGTTCGTCGGATCGGTCGCGATGCGGACGACGCACGCGCCGGAACTTCCGCCTCTCCGCTCGACCGCGATCACCACCTCGCCGGCGGTTTCGGCTACCGACTGGGCCGTCTGCACAAACCCCACCGTTCCGGGATTCCAAATCTGCCAGGCGAAGGTGCCCTCCGGCGAGGTGGCCGTAAGCGAAAGCGCGACCGCGCCGCTCACGAGCGCCCGGTAGACACCGGCAACGCCAGCCACCGGTTCAAATGCGCCCGGCTGCAGATCCAGGTGCACGCCTTCGACGACGAGCCGGTAATATGCGCCTTCGGCGACCGCCAGCGTGGTTGCAAAGACGCCCGACGCGTTCGTCATCGCGGCGCCCCGGAGGCTGGCGGCGCGCTCCCGCGCGATCAGGCTCACCGTCGTCTCCGCGCGGTAGGCGCGGAGGGTGGAGGAAACGTTTGTGAACGAGAAAGCGGCGTCGTTGGTCAGCACGCACACCTGATATGCCGCCGTGCCCGCGATGGGTGACGCGACGCTCACGCCGTCCGTCAGCCGGCCCGACGCGGAGGCGACCGCCACGCCGTTCGAACGGATCGAGACCGACACGGAAACCGGATCGGGGCCGGTCAATGTGACCCGCTGCTCCGAACCGTCCACAGCGTCCAGCCGGAAATAGTCCGCCTCGTCGTTCGCAGCGAGGGTTTCATCGCGCGGCGTTTGCACCCCCAGCACCTCGCGCGTCCACACCGCATAGTTGTTGTTTTCTTCGTGCGCGAACACCGCCCGGCCCTGCGTCATCTCCAGCTGCTCGTGGAGCCGCGTCATGTTGCAGTCGAGAGAGAAACGCATGAAGGGCGGATAGACCGCGCCCTCGCGGCGATAGTTGAAGCAATAGTAGCCGGGAATCCGGCTGGCGATGCTGCCGTCTTTTCGCAACATGACCACGGCCGGCAGGTTGACGAAGGTCTTGTCCGGCAGGGTGAGCAAGCGCTCGAAGGCCAGGATTCTCTCCAGCTGCGACCATCCCGCCTCGGGTGTGATGCCGTGCCGCGTCATGTAGCCGGTGCCGTTCAGTCCGATCCGACGGTCCGCCGCATTCAGCTTGTTCGTGAACAGGGTGTGTGTCAGGGGGGAGCCGGCGTACATCCCGTCGCGCGACGGAATGCTGATCACCGCGAGCGCCAGATTGTTGGTCCGCGCAAACTCCTTGAACGTTTCGCTCTGCAAGACATCGTCCTCGAACCCCGCGCAGTAGGGACACCACATCGCGGTGAAAAAGACCAGCGTCCGCGCGTCCGCGTCCGCGCTCTGCGCCACCGCATTGGTCGCGACGTCGAGGTCCATCGTCCACTCGCCGAAGTTGAACGGCTCGCCAACGTAACGCGGGTTGTGGATATTGATTTCCTGCTCGCCGACCAGCTCGATGACCCTCGTCTGATCCGCCTCGCCCGCCGCACTCAAAGTCACGGAGACACTTCCTCCGACCCAATGTCCCTCATTGGCGACGAAAACGTTCCGGTTTGTTTCGCCGTCTGCCCAAATGAGCGTTTCCGTCCAGTTCGTCGTGCCGCCGCCATCCAGTGCCCGGACGAAAGTCAGGGTGTTGGTCAACGTGCCCGCCGCGCCTAAGCTGCGCACGAGCGGCAGCGGAGCGGCGACCGTGCCCGGCTCCATCTCCGGGGATGCGGCAAATCCGAAAGCCGCCCGCCCGTGGTAGCTGAAGGCCGCGACATACCCCTCGATCTTGTCGATCAGCGTCTGCGCGTCCGCGCGGTAAGGATAACCCGAGAACCGATAATCTGCCCGGACTGTTCCGTCCTTCTGCACCCAGCAGATGCGGATAAACGGATATGAAAGGTTACCGTCATTCGCCGCCGCAGCGTTGACCCACGCGTAGAGTTCCCCCGGCAACCCCGTTTTGCCCTCACCCGTCACCATCAGCAATTGTTTCTGCCGCCTCCACGCCGTGAACGCCGGCGTGTTGACCGCCTGGTCGATCACTTCCGAACACCGCGAGCACCCCGTATTGGACCAGAACGCCAAGACCGGAATGCCCGTATCCTGCGCCATCGAAAGCGCCTTCGCGAGGCTGAGGTGCCATTCGCCCGGCACGATCGGTTGATCCGCAGGCGTCGCAGCAATGCTGCCCGCCGCGGCCCGGCATGCAAGTCCGAGCCAAACCGCCGAAACCAACAGATACGCATGCATCGTTTTCATTCCAAGCCTCCTTCTGCCCGCGTGATTTTGTCCAGAACCCCGTCGCCAGAGCAGACGCCCCGTATGTCGTGAACCTGCTGAAGAACCTTCCGGCCAAGGCAGCGTGACGTCTGCATCCCTGAGCCAACCGAATCAGCTTCCCTTCGCGTCCTGCGTTTCCAGGCGCCGCTTCACCTCATCCAGTTGTCGCTGGAGCGCCTCGACCTGGTCCTCCAGCGCCTGTCGCTCGCCGGTACCGCCCGCCCGCCTCCAGCCCGGCAAACCCGTGGCAAAAAACATATTGCGGTACCCGCGTCCGCCTCGTCCCTGACCGCCCATGCCGCGTCCGCGGCCCAAACCGCACCCGCGGCCGCCCGCTGGATTTGCGAATCCCGCCAGCCCGTTCCCCGCGCAGAATCCGGCCGCACGCCCCGTTCTCGGCCCCTGTCCCTGGGGTCCCGTCCCGTTTCCTCTTCGCATTGTCTGCCTCCTTTTTCTTTGTGTTCTCCGGGCAAATAGTGGCGGGCGCGCCCTCCCGGAACGCATGAGTTGTCCCGGAGACCGGCTCCGGAAGAACGCCCCGCCTAAATCGTTTTACGTGCCGCGCAACAGCGCTCGCCCCCGTGCCGCCTTCGCGTCCGTCTCAGCCCGCAACATCCCGGCATCGTGAACGCCGCGCCGTTGAGCGAGCCGTCAAATGAAGCCGGTATGACCTGACGTAAATCTCCGGCGACGAACGCGAAAACCTTGATCCCGATGGCGGCGAGCCGCTCCTGCAACGGCCTCGAAACCGCGCCGCACACGAGCGTGCCCACGCCCTGCTCAGACAGCCATGCGACCATCCGCGGCACATCCTCTCCGGAAATCGCAAAAACCTTTTCCGACACGATACGCGTGCCCTCAGATTCCACCAGATGAATCTGGCGCGAGGTGTCAAAAACCGGAGCGATCCGTTGCTCCCAAACTGAGAAGGCGGTTTTCATGGCTTAACGAACGCACACCTTGTGCCAAGCTTACGGCGTCGCGTAGAACAGCCATAACATATTAATGTGGGCTTGTTTGCGAATATACGAAGCGCCTGTTTGCGAATGCGGAGAGTAGCATTAATGCTATTTCAGTCTAATGCGAGTAGCAATATTGCTACCTTACTGCACAGCATGGCGCCGCCCGCCGTTTCGGGGCAGGTCAAGCCCCAGCGTGCGGACCTTGCGGAAGAGCGTGGTCTTGTGTACGCCGAGTTCCTTCGCCGCAGCCAGACGGTTGCCGCCGGTGTGTTCCAGCGCCGCTCGGATGGCCTGCGCGTCAAGCGCCTCGCGGGCTTCGCGCAACCCCGCACCTCTGGCGGGCCGCGACGTGGCCGCACCCGTCAGGGCATCCGGCAGGTGCGCCAGTTCGATGCGCCCCGCGCCGCAAAGAATGAAGGCGCGCTCGATGACGTTCTCAAGTTCGCGCACGTTGCCCGGCCAGTCGTGCGCCATCAGCAGCGAAAGCGCCTCGGGCGCGATGCCGCCCACCGTCTTTTTCTGCATGCGGTTGAAGCGTGCGATGAACTGCTCCGCCAGCAAGGGGATGTCCTCTTGGCGGCGGCGCAGCGGCGGCAGCTCGACGCGCACCACGTTGACTCGGTAATACAGATCTTCGCGGAAATTTCCCGCCCGGCACAGTTCCAACAGATCGCGGTTGCTCGCCACGATCACCCGCACGTCGGCCTTCTCGGAGCGGGTGGAGCCCAGCGGCTCGTAGACGCGATCCTGAAGCACGCGCAGCAGCCGCACCTGCAACGCCGGAGTCACCTCGCCGATCTCGTCGAGAAACAGCGTGCCGCCCTTGGCCAGCGCGAAGCGTCCCGGCTTGTCCTTGGCCGCGCCGGTGAACGCCCCCGCCTTGTAGCCGAACAGCTCCGACTCCAGCAGCGTGTCCGGCAGCGCCCCGCAGTTGACCGCGATGAAAGGGCCATCCTTGCGCGGGCTGAGCGCATGCAGCGTCCGCGCCATCAGCTCCTTGCCCGTTCCTGTCTCGCCCTGGATCAGCACCGTGCTGGGGCTCGCCGCAATCGCGGGCAGCACCTCGAAAAGCTTCTGCATGACCGGGCTGTGGCTGACCAGTTCGCCCACGCGCACGCGCCCCTCAAGTTCGCGGCGCAGCGCGTCAATCTCCGAGAGGTCGCGGAAGACTTCCGCTCCGCCGTTCACCTTCCCGTCCGCATCCCTGAGCACCGCCGTCGAGATGCTGATCGGGATGCGCTCACCGTCGGCGTTGATGATGTAGCCGGATTTGCCGATGACCGGGCGCCCCGTCTTCAGCGTCTTCTGCAGGGCGCACTCCGCGCCGCACATGCTGGAACGAAACACTTCAGCGCAGCGGCGGCCGATCGCCTCCTTGCGCGACACGCCGGTGATCTTCTCCGCCGCCCGGTTGAACGAAGTCACGCGCCACTCACCGTCCACCGTAAACACGCCGTCGGAGATGCTCTCCAGAATGGCATTGGTGGCCGTCGGTTTCTCCGCCTCTGGGCTCTGTTTGTTCCGCTTCATTCGTAGTGATTTAATTAAAATTTACATCACCCAGCCCGCGCCGTCACGAGAAAGATTGGGTAGGTTCGCATCACGGCGTCCGAACCCGGACGCGTAATGCGATAGGCCTCGCGTGCGGTTATATCCGCGAATCCGGCCTCCTCCAGCCATCGGAAAACAGTCGCACGCTCAAAGCCGCGATGATAGATACCGGTCGGGTCCGCGTGAAAAGTCCCGTCCTCCGCATCCAGATCCGCCAACGCGATCCAGCCGCCGTCGCAAAGCGCAGGCCGCAGGCGCCGCAGCACGAGCGGAACGTCGGGCAGATGGTGAAGCGTCATCGAGCTGACGATCAGATCGAAGTGCCCAGACGGCAAAGCGGCGTACGTCACATCGCCGCGCAGCAGGTGAAAGTTCTTCGCGCCCAGCGCGTCCACCTTCTTGCGAAGCGTATCCAGCATGCCGGCCGACGCGTCCACCGCCGTCACCTCGGCGACAAACGGCAACACTCCGAGCGACACCAGCCCGGTTCCAGCGCCGAAATCCATGACCGCCATGTCAGGCCGCAACGGCACCGCCGCGCGGATGGCCTCCACAACGGCCCGCGCCAGCGCCACCCGTGCGGGATTCGCATCCCATTCTGCCGCCTTTTCATCAAAGCGCGTACTCGTGGCAGCTGTCGTCTTCAAACTCATTTCACCTTCGGCTCATTCGGTCTCACGCCGTATTTCTTCAGGCGCGCGCGACCGGCTGGACAGCCTCCGCCTGTCAGCGCCATCTCGATCTTTTGCAGAAAAACGGCGATCTTATTGCCCTTCCGTGCGTTGGTGCAGACCGGACAGCGCGACTCGCAGAACTCGGCATCGGTCAGTTTCATACAGGTCGTCCCTTCGTGTACGTTTGAAAACAAGCACGTTGACCACAGCCGGGACGCGATGGGTCAATGCACGCGCATCGGCTCGGGTCTCACCTTACCGCCGTTTTTTTTCACATTACCCCTACACACCCGATTCGGCAAGCGGTTTCTCAAACAACGCGTCCCGATTTCAGCAGGAGGGCATTTGCCATACGCGCCACAATCGCGGAATCGCCTTGCCTTGCGCCGGAAACACGACTACTTTGGTGTCACTCATCTTGAAATGACGACGTCACCGACACATAGCGCCATCCCGCCATCCCCGCCCGA
>CAZOIS010000067.1:0-23269 GCA_964579865.1 uncultured Lentisphaeraceae bacterium
TGTAGATGCCCACATAGCAGGCGGTGTCGTCGGGCGGCTGATTCGGCGCGAAGGGATACCAGAGTTCGACGGCCACGGCGTAGTGGTTGCTGAGCCCGCTTGAAGGCAGGTCGTAGTAGCCAGGCTTCTGCGGCGCCTCGTCGTTGGCCCCTGAGCCGTCCTCGTCGTAGATGTTGAAGATGCTGATCTTGTTGATGAGCGGCACGTCTTCGACCGCGTAGTTGGCGCGGGTCGGCATCTCGGAGTCACCGAAGTCGGAGATCTGGGGGATGCGGTCCTCGTCGATGAAGTTGGCCGCGGTCCAAGCCAGCGCGGCGGAATCATTCCAGCGGAAGCTGGTGTTTTCGGGCTCTTCGGCCCTCATCATGTTGAGCAGATACACGACGGGGTCGAGCCAGCGCTGTTTGAACGAGGCGTCGTTGAACCAAGGGGCTGCGGTGTCGGTGGAGTGCGTGCCGAGCTCGAAGTGGTTGGTGACGCTGTTGAGGTTGAAGCGGTGGAAGTTGATCTTGTTCACCGCGTCGTCTTGCGTCAGCTGCGACAGGCCTGCGAGCACCTGCCCGATGAGCGGCGTGTTGAGGTCGATGGTGAGCCCGGAGCCGAAGGCGTAGGTGCCCAAGTTGGTACGGGTCTCGAAACAGTCGTAGTGCAGCGGATAGGTGTCCGGCGCGGGGTCGTAGGAGAGATGGAAGAAAGGCGACTCGTCGGCGTTGTCCAGATCCAGCACATCCTCGAGGGCTTCGAAACGTTCCGGGAAGTCGCTCCTCGCGGACGCGACCCAATTGGAGACGTCGGCCTGGCTGAAGCAGACGCGCGGCAGCTTCTGTGTGGTCGGTCCGCTGATGAAATGGTTGGCGTCCAGGAAGCTGGAACAGTTGAAGACGGCGAAGGCGACCCGCGCCTTGTGTGTCCGGAGCTGGACGTCGACCGTGTCGCCCATCATCAGATCGAGCTCCTGCCAGCCGCTGCGCAGGTAGGGCTTCTTGTTCGAGGAGAGCTGGAGCCCGTTGGTCAGGGCGCCGGGAATGAGGCTCAGGACGTTCGGCGTGATCAGGTTGACGAGTTCAGACGGGGCCGCGTTCGACAGGGCGGGGGAGACCAGCACATCGCCGCTCTGGAAAGAGATGTCGTCCGACATGCCGTTTTTGGTGCGGTACTCGTCGGCGAACCAGTGTCCGACAGGAGCCAGCCGCTGCTCGGGCAAGTTGTCGCTTTCACCATCTTTGCCGGTGTAGTTGGGATAGGTGAAAGATTCTTCGACGAACTTCATCGCCAAGTGGAGGCCCTCGTCGATGTGGTTGCGCGCGGCCAGCCGGTGCTGCTGGCTGACCGTGGCTTGGCGCTGGAGGCGCGAGGTCAGCAGGAAGGTCATCGCCAGCACGCCGAGCACGGTCAGGATGCCGAGCGTGACGAGCAGGGTGGCGCCGCGCCGCGCGGCGCCAGAGGTTGAGAGGCCGACCGGTTTCATAGTCTCGACCCTCCTTTCGTCGGGAAGGTGAATTTTTTGGAACCCAGCAGGCCGAGCAGCCGTTTCTTGCGGAGCGCCGCGTCGGAGCTGTCGTTGCGGAGCTGCTGGTAGGCGGACCAGTCCTCCTCGCTGTAGAGGCAAAAGGCCAGGTCGATGCTGTCGGGCAGGACGTAGGCCTTCAGGGCCGTCACCGTGGTGTTCTCGGAGCCCGGCGCGCCGTCGGCGTAGGGCGCGGGCAGGGTCGCGGTCAAGCCGAGCTCGAGACGCTCCGCGAGCAGGGAACAGGTCCACTCGGCGGAGACGCCGTGGCTGGGGTCCCGGTTCGCGGCGAGCAGGTCGCTGTGCAGGCTGGCGCTGTTGTCGACAGTCTGTCGCGCGACGTTGAGCAGCTCGCCCAGCGGCTCAGGCTCGGCGAAAGAGGCGGTGTAGGCGAGCGGCAGGACATGGCGGAACAGGGCGTTATCGTAGACCGTGTAGAAGACGGCGTCGAGCGAGAGGCGACGGCTCCCGTCGAGGCCGGTCGCGAGGGTGCGGGGCGAGGCGGTGCGGACGAAGCCTAGAATGATTTTGACCTCGCCGGGAGCCGCATTGGAGGCGGGCGTATCCAGGTAGAAGGTCGGTTTGGCGACCGCGGAATTGGTGGGGGTGCCGTTGTCCGTGACCGCTTCCCAGAGGTCGGCCGCGATGATACCGCTGAGCGTGTCGGCAACGATCTGCTCGCGCTGCTGGCTGCGCGATGAGGACCAGAGGTTGGTGGCGCTGTCCAGCACCGTGAGGAGTGAACCGATAATGATGACGCCGAGCGCGAGGGCCGCCACCAGTTCGACCATGGTCATGCCGGAACGGGAAGAGAGACGGGGGGAAAAGGAGGAAGGATGAAGGAGGAAGGATGAAGGATGAGGGGCGAGGGAAGAGGGGCGCGTTTGGGGGCATTCACGCTGCAGGCGGGGATGCGCCGGAGCGATCCGGTTTCCGGCAGCCGGCTTCCGAGCGCCGGGAAAGAGGCGGGACAGGGTCATGGCAGGCCTCCCGGGTTGGACAGCGTGGTTTGGAATACTCGGTATTCGCTCGAATAGGTGTCGCCGTCGGGATAGATGAAGAGATTCACATGAAGAAGATTGTAATCTCCTGCGACGCGAGATTTCTCGTATTTTCGTTGCAGGCGGAGCTTGTAGCGTGGGTTCCACTCGGTCAACACCAGTTCGTCGGGCAGGAATGCCTCAGCCAGTTCCTCCGTGTTGAATGTCAGGTAGAGCGTCTGGTTGGGCGGCGTGTCACGCGAAGTGCACATGCCGGCGACGGGCGGGAACGGGATTTGGTTTGCGTTCTGGACGGTGTTCGCCCAGCGGTCAACCCAACTCTGCTGGAGCCGGTTTGTCCGCGCCTCGTCGACATAGCGGGCGTTGGTGTCGCGCAGGGTCTCGAAGACGGCGTCGGCCATCAGGGCGCAACGCTGGTCATGCTCCGATTCTTTGGCGGATTGGAGGCCGAGTCGCCCGAGCCCGAAAAGCGCCAGCAGGCCGAGTCCGATGGCCAACAACGCGAGGGCGGTTTCGATCAGCGTGAACGCCGAGCGGCGACGTGCATGTGTTAAGGGCGGAGTTGTGAAAGCGGAGCGGGAAACGGAGGAAGGGCTCATTGCGTCACCTCCTCTTTGATGACGGTGACGAGGCCGGTTGCAAGGTCGACGCGCAGGTAGCGCATCAGCGGCTGGGCGTCGTTTCCCCCACGTGCGAAACGGTCCTGCGTATAGACGCACAGGTAGTGGGCACGCACATCGTTCCAGCTCCAGACGCTGCCGTCTGGGCGGAAAAAGATGGTGACACCTTGAGTGATCTGAGGGGCTGAACCGGTGATGGCGGCTTCGGTCACGTGGCCCAGTCGGACATGGCCGGAGAGTCGCTGATAGGGGGCCGCAGGGATGGTCTGCGAGAGGTCGAGTGCGACGGGTGTGGCGGAGAGGCTCTGCAGTTCGGCTGCGACTTCGGCATTTTCGTTGGTGCAGAGGCGGATCTGGAACCCGGTAATTGTTTGGATGTCGTTGGTTTCGAAACTGCCGTAATCGAAAGCAACATAGGTTCCGCGCGACAGAGCGAAGGCTCGGGCCTGCTGGAGTCCCGTTTCCAGCACGCGGGTCGCGCCGGTCAGGGCATTCGCCGAACCCCAGGAGCTGTAGGAGCCGACCAGCACGACAAGGCCTATGCTGATGAGCGTCAGCACGGCCAGGAGTTCGAAGAGCGTAAAGGCGGCCTGTGTACGGCGTCCGTCCTTGGCCGGGCTTCGCCGCGCGTGATGCCGGGGCGTCATGGCGTCACCCCCGCACTGTAGATGTAATTCGTGCTTTTCAAGCCGTTGGGTCCGTAGGAGAAGGCGAAGGCGATTGTGTTCGAGATGCTGACGACGGAATCGCGGTCGTTCGCTGTGACCTTGTGGGTGAAGGTGGTGCGGGGGTTGAGTCCCATGACCAAGATGAATTGGCGGCCCCAGGGATCTGGATAATTGACTTCGTCCGTTTCGCTCTCGTTGGCGAGGTCGAGGAAATGGATGCCTTTTGGGTTGAGCGGATTGGTCTGGTAACGGTCACCGGATTTTTCGCCGATGCGGCGGAAGGACTGGTAGGCCCAGTTCTCTTCGATGTAGACGGGCGCGGTGGAACCATTCTGCGTGGTGAGGGTGAATCCGGCGTTTTCGTAGCGCGAGATGATGGCGGAGATCCAGGTTAAATTTTTGAACCTCTCGCGGAGTTCCACCGTGTCGTCCGCATCGTTCTTCGGCTGGAGTTGCCCGGGCCAGAAGCCGTACTCGTTTTTATAGCGGATGGCGGCTTGCGCAAGTGCTGTCGCTTGGACTTTGGCGCGGTTGCGCAGCGCCGAGGCGCGGACCGTCTTGATGGTGGGCAGGACGATGGCCAGCAGGACCGAGAACACGCCGACGACGATGAGCAGCTCGAGCACGGTGAAGGCGGCGTGCCGGGGCACGGCGAGACTGCCGCAGCGGCGGCTGACCGTGCCTATGCGCGTCGTGAGGGCCATACTATGGAGAATTGAACGCACTGAAAGGGGTCGCCTACTTAACACTGAATGAATCCCAGCTTCCGAAGCGGACCTCTTCCACTTCATCTGCCGTTCCCGAACTGTTGTCGGATGTGCGCGTGGAAGGAATGATGGTCCAGACCGCGACGCTCCCGACGATATTGGTCGTCGGGGAGGCCGTCGCGTCGGAATCGCTGCCCGGGATCTCGATCTGGCGGTCGCCGTTGGTGTCGAAGAGGACTTTGTAGCTGCGCGTCGTGTCGGTGGCGACGTTGCGCTTAGGCTTGAACGGGTTGACCGGGTTGCCGGAGAGTGGCGAGAAGCGCGAGAACTCGATGAAGGGGACGGCCTCCGTATTCAATTTCCAGACGTCCGAACTGGTCTCGCGGGAACCTTGCAGGGCGCGCGCGATCGACGCGTCGATCAAGAACCCTTGATCTTCGCCGCTGGTGAGTTGGGACGCGGCGTTAACGAGACCGTTGCTGGGCCAGGTGTGGTAGTGGGCATGGTATTGCTTGAAGGCCGCTTCAATGCCTTTGAGCTCGCTGAAAGTGATGGTGCGGCGACTGAATTTCTGGGCACGCTCCAAAGCCCCGTAAAGGAGGCCGAGCAAGACGCTGATGATGGAGATCACGATCAGCATCTCGATGAGCGTGAAGGCTCCCCGTCTACCACGTTTCGAGCGTCGTGTGTCGCGTGTCATTTCCATGGTGTCACCGTTCAAAATAGATGTCGTCCAGACTGGGTTCCGGTACAGAAGCCGCTCCGGACGGGTAGACCGAGCCGTTCACGCGGGTGTGGGCGTCCGGTCCGCAGGAGTAGAGCGTGTAGGCGTTTCGGCTCTCGTCGCAGGTGTAGATATAGGGCGTGCCCCAGGGATCGATGTGGCTCACGCCCGAGGTGCGGAAGGAGCGGAACGTGATATTGGTCGTGCTGCCGGAGTCGCCGGCCGTGAGTTGCACGTAGGCTCTGGCCAAAATGTTCGAGAAATTCATATCGGGGTCACTTGCGTCGAGCAACGTGCTCTCGTTGCCGTTGACGTCGATTGCGCCGTGCGGATACTCGCCGAATTGGAGGTGCCAGCGGTTGAGCGCCTCGTGCCACTCGCCGAGATCAGCCTGGGCGCGGCGGATTTTGACGATGCCGTTGACGTGACGGCCCAAGCTGAGCACGAGGGCTAGCAGGACGGTGACGATGCCCATGACGATGCCGAGTTCGATCATCGTCATGCCTGAACAGGCGTGGCGCGAACGTCGGGCCATGCGTGTCGAGTGCCGGAAAACGGCCGGATTTTTTTCGGCGCGCGACGCTCGGCCCCCGACGGTCGGGAAAAACGCGATGTTCGGGATAGAGCGTTGGGTCTTCACGTTCATTCTTCCATGCGTCCGGCGACGCGCAGAACCTCTTCGACCGAGGTGCGGCCTTCGACCACGCGCAGCCAGCCGTCCTGACGCAGGGTCACCATGCCCTCTTTCATGGCCAGCTCTTTGATGATGTTCGCGGGCTCGCGCCCCACGACCATGGCGCGGAGCGGGTCGGACATGATCATCACCTCGTTGATCGCGCTGCGGCCGCGATAGCCGGTGAACCCGCATGAGGGACAGCCGTGGCCGTGGATGAACTCCGCTTCGTTGACGCGGTCGGGGTAGAACATCGCGATCTCGTTGCGGATAGCATCGGGCACGCTGTAGATTTCTTTGCAGTTACGGCAGACACGGCGCACGAGACGCTGGGCCACGATGCCTTCCACGCAGGAGGAGATCAGGTAGGGCTCGACGCCCATGTCGATGAGACGGGTGACCGCGCTGGGCGCGTCGTTGGTGTGCAGCGTGCTGAGCACCAGATGGCCCGTGAGGGAGGAGCGCACCGCGATGTCGGCGGTCTCCGAGTCGCGGATTTCGCCGATGAGGATCACGTCCGGGTCGTGGCGCAGGATGGAGCGCAGGACCGCGGCGAAGGTGAGCCCGATCTTGCTGTGGACCTGGACTTGGCTGATGCCCTGCATCTGGTATTCGACGGGGTCCTCCACCGTGATGATTTTCGTGCCGGTCTGGTTGAGGCGGGCGAGCAGCGCGTAGAGCGTGGTGGTTTTTCCTGAGCCGGTCGGGCCGGTCATGAGGATGACCCCGTGAGGCAGCTCGGTCAGCTTGGCGATTTTGGGGAGCTGGTAGGGCGAGAGCCCCAGCGTGTCGAGGTCGATCTTCATCGTGCCGCGGTTGAGAATGCGCAGGCAGCAGGTTTCGCCCCAGCCGGTGGGCAGCACGGAGACGCGCAGGTCGTAGTCGTTGCTGCCGCACCGAACTTTGATGCGGCCGTCGTGCGGCTTGCGGTGCTCGGCGATATCCATGGCCGCCATGATCTTGACCGAGGAGCTGACCGCGTTGCGGAGCCGGTCGACGCCTTTGGGGAGGGGAATCTCTTGCAGGATGCCGTCGATGCGGTAGCGGAGCCGCAGCGATTTTTCGAAGGGCTCGATGTGAATATCCGTGCAGTCCATGCGGATCGCTTCGGCGATGATGAGATTGATGAAGCGCACCATGCCCGTTTCCTGCGTATGGACGGAGATGTCGGCTTCGTCGGTCTCCTTGGGCATGGCTTCAGCTTCGGCGATGAGCTGGTCGATGGTCTCCGCGCCTAACCCGTAGAAATGGGTGAGCGACATGGCGACGTCGCTGTCGGGGCAGAGCACGAAGTCGATGCCGGCGTCGAGCACCATGCGCAGGCCGTCGACGGTGGTCAGGTTGGGCACGCGGCTGGCGGCCAGCAGGAGAATGCCGTTCTGGAAGGTGAGCGGCACGATGCGGTGCCGCAGCGCGACCTTGGCGGAGACCTTTTCGATGGCCTCCTGCTCGATCTTGAAGTCGCCGATGTTGTGAAATGGGATGCCGCTGGCTTCCGAGAAGGCCTTGAGCAGGTCGGTTTCGTTGACGATGGACTCTTGGACGAGCAGGCGGTCGACGCCCTGCAGAGTGAGGGCCGCACGACCTTGCAGTTCGCCGAGCTTGTCGAGCGTGAGCAGGCCTTGGTCAACGAGTTTTTGGGTAACCTCGACGACCAGTTCGTCGGTGTTGTAGCGGATTTGACGGTCAGAAGACATAAGAAGAAATCGGGTTAAGGATACGGGTTACGGGCATGTTACGGCTGGGCTTTCGGCCTCGCCGCTTTCTGTTGCAGGGCCTTCTGTTGCGCTTTTTTCTGAAGCGCCAACTTCTGCTGCCCGGGTTTCTGCGGCTGGCCGGCCTGTTGCCGGGGTTCGGCCTTCTGCGGGATTCCCTTCTGGGCGACGGCTTTCTGTTGCGCCGCGCCCGGTTTGGCCGGTGCTGCCGCGCCGGGTTTAACGGGGACAACTTTTTTGGCGGGGGGCGTCGTGTCAGGCTCGGCGGCGAGTTCGATGTTGCCGCCGATCGCCAGCTTGCGGGTGGTGCCGTCGGGGAAACGGATCTCGGCCTCGCGCACGTTGGCGCTCATGATTTCTACGCCGTGGACGGCTTGCTTGCCCGCGTCATAGAACAGCGTCGAGTTTGCGACCGAGTCGTGAAACATGGCGGCCTGTGTGCCGTCGGGTCGCTGGAAAAAGCCCAGGAACGATAACTTGGGAATGACCATGGGGCGTCCGTCGGGACCGGTCAAGGCGCCGGGCACGGCGTCTTTGTCCTTTTTGCGGAGGTGGGCGAAAGGGTCCTCTTTCTTGTTGGTCGCGGACGCGACGCCGGTGAGCCCGGCCGCGGCTTGGGCGGCTTTGAGTGCCTTGAGGAAAGCCGCCCGCTCCGTTTCATTCGTGAAGATGGCCTCGAGCGTCGGGCGGAACGGGTCGACGGGAATGGCGAGGCTTTCTGCGGCGAGCTGGTTGGAGACGAAAGCGAGCGTCCCGATTTCCCAAGCCGGCACGAGGTCGGGCAGCTTCGTGCCGCCGTCCTTGAACGGTTCAACCGGTGTCAGGTATTTAAAACCGCACCATGCGGCCGTCCCGAAGAAAAGCACCGCGGCCATGAGGCAGAACGCCTTGGCATTGAGGTGCATGATCCATTTCCAGAGCTGGTCCATGTCGTAAATCCTTTGCTTTTCAAGAGTGCCCGTACAGGTCATTCGAACAGCAGGGCGGAGAGGACGGCCTTCACGCGCAACTTGGAATCGAACGTGGGGCCGGACTCGATGCGCAGGTTGCGGAAGGTGAAGATCTGGTTCTCCTCGAACACGGATTGGAAGAAGGTGTAGAGGTGTTCGAAATCCACATCGCACTCGATGCGCACCGGGTATTCCTCAAAGATCTTGCGCCCTTTCTTGTCCTTATGCTCGACCGGAGAGAGCGGGTAGATTTCGACGAGCCGCTGGATTTGGCGGTCCAGCATAAGGTCGGCAAGTTTCTCGACCGCTTTGAGCTGCTGCATGCGGACGCGGATGGCGTCGCCGCTGGCGACCGTCTCGTCGAGGCCGAGCTCGGTGGGGATGAGCTGGATCTTCAGCTCGCCCGACCGGGCTTGCAGCCGCTGGCGGATCTCGTAGAGCTGCACTTTGTAATCGATGCGGTTGACCTCGGTGTTGCGCATCACCGTCTGGTTGGGAAAGGCCGCCAGACGCTCGGCGATGCGCGACCACTCGTTGGAAAGCGTGACCAGGTTGGCCGACTCGTGATTGGCGATGGCCTGCATGTTGGTGAGCGAAAAATTGGCGTAGCGGCTGCTTTCGAGCTGCTGGCGCACCATGCGGTTGTTCTCCGCCAGCTCGCGCTGGGGGATCAGGACGAACCGCACGGTCAGGAAGGCGCTGATCACGACGAAGAGAAGGATCAGCACCACCTGCATCCGCTCGGTTTTCAAAAACTGGAGGGAGGGCATCTTCATGGACGTTTCACCTCGATTTCAATCACAAACCGCCGGAATTTTGGAACCTTCTCCTCTTCCAGTTCCGGGATGCCTGTCGGCGCGAGCACCTGATCGTCACTTCGGAGATCGACGCGGACGATTTCGGGGGACGTCTTGAGACGCTCGATCATTTCGCGCACGCTGACCAGACTGGGATTGGGCGTGTAGCCCTCCACGATGAACACGGAGCCCAAGGGGTCGAGGAGCTCCTTCTTGGGCATCGGCTCCTGCTTGTTGGTGGGCGCTGAGGGCGCGACCGCCGTCGTCCGGATCGTGCGGAAGAGCGAGAATGGATTCTTAACGGCGGCTTGCGGGGTCGTGGCTTTGGCGTCCACGTCCTGTTCTGTCGGGTTGTAGATCTTCTCGTCGCAAAAAAGGGTGATCCAGTCGTTGGGGTCGACCGTCGAAGCGACGAGCGAAAGCACTTCGCGGGCGAGCGGGCCGTTCATCAGCAATCCGGAAAGCGGCACGGAGTTGGTCAGCATCTGAGCGCCGAGATTTTTGATTTCCTGGATGCGCTTGTCGATCTGCTCGCGCCGCCGGAGCTGATCGCGCTCATAATCGAGCTGAGCGCCGTCGCGTTTGAGCAGGTAGACGCCCGCTCCGCTATAGAGGCCCATGGAAGCTGTCAGCAGGATGGCCGCCGCGATCCACCAAGGTTTCTTCGCGCGAAAGACGACCTCGTCCTTCAGGTCTTCCGGCAGGAGCGACAGGTGCGTGACGCCGGCCTGCATGGCGGAAATCGCCAGGCCGAAGGCGAGATCGTAAGTGCCCGCATAGGGGCGATAGGCGTCGGAAACGCCCCGCAGTTCGGTCGAGTGGACGACCGGCAGAAAGAGTTTTTCGGAGAGGTGTTCTTTGAGTCCTTTGAGCTGCGCGCCGCCGCCGGTAATCACGATGCGGTTGACCGTGTATTTGCGGTCTTGGAACTGGCTGCGGTAAACGCCCATGCAGGCGTTGAACTGTGAAACCCAGCGGTCGGCGGCTGTGCGGAGGACCTCGAAACAGGCGTCGGTCTCGCGCAGGCCGCAGTCGACGTGCTTGCGGACCTCCGCCTGGACGGCGGGAAGTCCTGTGGCCTGGGCCACGGCATCGGTGAACAGCTTGCCGCCGATCGGAATGGAGCGCGCGAAGAGCAGACCGTTCGTCATTCCGACACAGACTTCCGTTTGGGTGTGCCCGATGTTCACGTAACACCAAGGCGCTTCGTGGTCGCCCGCCAAGCGCTCCAAGGCGTTGTACAGGGCGACGGGGCCAGCGATCAAGTCAGCCGGGAGGACGTGGTTGAGGTGGGCCTCCTGGACCGCGGCCGCGATGGACGCCGGTCGGGCCATGGACATGATGTAATGCCGGACGCCCAGCTCAAAGGGCGGCTCGAAGGCAAAAACGTCGTGCGTCATGGTGTCGCCGGCCATCTCGTTGAACTGCGCGATGTCCATGGCGGCGACCTGCTCCGGCGTCCGCGGGTCGTTCTGCATGATGCGCCCGCTTTGGAACACCGTCTGAGAGCCGGGGAGGGCCACGGCGCAGAAGTGCTTGGCGATGCCGACCGAATCAACCCACGCGCCGATGAGCTTGTGCGGGTTTTCCTCGTCCATCGGCAGTGCGAACGTTTCCGCACGCGTGACAAACGGCTGGTTGTCGCGAAGGCTCACCCACACGGCGCGCACAGAGCGCGCGCCGACGTCGATGGCGATCATCTGTTTCATTTTGGCCATAGTACCTTAGCGGATGAAAGGGTCTGAAACGGGCGGGTTAAAACCGGCAAGGGCGGGTGCGGGGTCGCCGGAAAGGGGCAATCAACTTATGGTTTCTGGGCCGTCGCGGGTGCGGCCGCAGGCGCCGTCGCCGCGGCGGGTGCAGGGGCCGCAGTTTTTGGCGCGGCCTGCGGCGCTCCGGCTGCTCCGGCCTCTTTCAGAATATCGGGGACTTTTGCATTCTCCGGCACCGCGAGGCCATAGCGCTCGGCATCGTTCAGAGGGATCAGCTCTTCACCCGCGTCGCTGATGAGCGTGGCCGTCACGAAGATCAGAATATTTTTGGTCGTTTCGGTCTTCGTTTCCGTCTTGAAAAGATAGCCGATGACGGGCAACGTGGAGAGCCACGGCGTCCCCGAGTCGTCTTTAGATTTGCTGGTGTCGGCCAGGCCTCCCAAAACGACGGTTTCGCCGCTACGTACGACGGCTTCCGTCTCGATGTACTGTCGCGAGAGGATCGGGACCTCGATCGCCGGCTCCTCGCTTTCCGAACCTTCGTTTTTGGTGTTGTCGAGACTGCTGAGCTGGTATCTCTTCCAGTCTTTGATGGAGCTGATTTCGGGGCGCAAGACCAGATTGATGGCCGAGAGGTCTGCGCCGACACTGGGCGTGACGATGAGCGAATATCCGGTCTCGACGATGGTGGGCTGATTGTAGTCGTAGGTCACGTTGTCGCGCGATTCGTCATCGTTGTTGCCGCCGCTGGTCATGATGTTGGTGTCGACTTCTTCGAAATAAGAGGTATCCTCGCCGACGCGGAAACGCGCTTCGCGGTTGTTGAGGGTGGTCACGCGCGGGACGACGATGGTGCGACTTTCCCCTGTTTTCTCAAGGGCGTTGAGCACGGCTTTCAATGCGGTGTCTCCGAGCAAGGTCTGGTAGGTCAGAGAGCCGCCGCCGGTGCCGGCATCTGTCACACTTGTGAACGATCCCATTGCGACATCGCTGCGGACGGCATCGATCGGGGTCGAGTCCGACGTTTCCTTTGATCTTCCCCTGAGCCAGGGGTCGGAGTCCGACACCGATCCGGAATCGTATTTGGAATCGCCGCGGTTGTCGATCAGCCATTCGATGCCGAGTTTGCGCATGTCGGAGATGGAGGTGGTCACGAAGCGGGCTTCGATCAGGATCTGAAGGGGCCGGATGTCCATGGCTTCGATGAGGTTCTCAACCAGATCGAGGTTCTCGCGCGTGTTTTTGACGATCAGGGCATGGACCTTGTCGTTGAACAGGAAATCCGCGCCCTCGGGTTGCGGCACGAAGCGTTCGATCGACTCCAGCAGTCCGACTTTGCCGGCCTTATTCTCGCCTTCCTTGTCTTTCTGGGATTGCAGGTCACCGCTTGATTTGCCGCGTTCTTCCGGGCCTTTGAAGAGCGAGACGCCTTGAGCCGTTTTGCCAAGCTCCGAGCCGACCATGCCTTTCCGCAGGCGGTAGACACGCGTCTCCATCGGGACGCCGGTTGTGGCTTCTTCACGCGGTGTCACCCAAATGAGGTTGTTGCCCACCGAGAAGGTGACGTTCAGGTTCCTGCCGAGATATTCGAGCACTTCGATGAGCGGGGTGTTTTCCGCGTGGATCGTGAGGGCTTTGGGGCTGATCTCGCTGTCGGCGATGATGTTGATGTTCTGCGATTGGCCGATCTGGGCGATGATGGCGTTGATGTCGGCGTTGACGAGGTGGACGCTGATCGGGCTCTGCAGCGCTTTCTGCATGGCGGTGGGCGCGGAACGTAGCGAGGCCTGGTCGCCGACGACATGCTTTTTCTGGTGAAAGGTGTCCGGCGAGACCGCGAAGTTCTTGGCGTCGGCGGTGTGAAGTGCGACCGTCGGCTCCGACCGTTTGTCGGCGTCGGCGAGCCGCTCCTCGGCGAGTTTCTTGGTGATGCGCTGCTGGAGATCCTTCAGCCCGACGGCTTCGGGATTCTTTTTCGAGATGTCGATGCAGGCGAAGATCGAGTCTTGGATGCGTCCGCTATCGAAAAGCTGTTCAGCGGCGGTCACCTCGGGCGCTTTCGGCGGCGGCGGGACCGGTTCGGGGTCTGGGGCCTTGGGGCTGGTGCAGCCGGCGAGGATGACCAGCATGGAGGCCATCAGGAAGCGGGTAGTCAGATATGCGTTGTTTTTCATAATCGGTGTTTGGGTGTTACGAGGTTGTGCGACGAAAAAACAGTTAATGGACTAACGCGCGCGCCATGCGTTTATTGCCGTGATTCTCCGGGGTAAAGGGTGCCTTCCCACCAGGGTGGGCCGACGAAGACGTTTCCCGCGTAGGCCACGTTGATCGTGATAAACTGCTTGGTTGCGCGCCGGCTGGAACGGTCGGCGTAAGCGACGCCGTATAGTCGCATATCGCGCCAATGGTGATAACAACGGATGATCGGGATACGTGACGCACTGTAGGGCAGAGGATTGTTTGCTTCGTCCCGGCCACTGTTTTCGTCACCATAAGACATTTGGGCATATTTATACGCGCGCAATGTCGAATAGTCGCCGTCCGGCCAGTTTGTATCTTTGCCCCATCCGGGCTTGGCGACTGAGAACTCGTAGAAATAACTGCAGCATTCGACCGCTTGGTTCCGCTTGTTGTCCGAATTGGTGTCGTTATCACGGAATTTGTTCGCGTCCAGCGCACTGCTGTCACTAATGGCTTTGACAAACGCCTCTGGCCGCAGCCGGCCACGCCCGCCGTTCTGATCGGCGCGGCAGACGTACATGCTGCGGTCGTCCACATAATCGGGGTAGAGGTTGGAGAGCCAGTCCGGCGTCTGATTGTCATGCTCGCCGCGGTAAATGGTGAGGGCCACGCCGAACTGCCTCAGGTTGGACTTGCAGTTGGTCTGACGGGCCTGCATGTAGCCTGACTTTACGGATACCACCAGCGCCGCCCCGAGGATTCCGATGAGGCCGACGACGACGAGCAACTCGAGAAGCGTGAATCCCGAACGCGTTTGGCATGATGCCTGCGGAAGAAAAGCGCAGAAAAGAACGGATCTCCTGGGATCGCGCTGCTTCCGTTTGGCTATGGGTTTTAGTACCATTCCGATTTGTTTCGCAGAAATCATGCCAAAAACGGCACGGTGCCTGCAAGGATGAAGGCCGGTTTTTTGAACGGAAAGCGCGGAAAGCGCAACGGATTTGGGCGGACGTGAAAAGACACATGAATACTGGAGTACACATCGGGCGGATCGGGAGGGGGGGCGCTCTGCGTTGTGCGCAACGCAGGGGCCTGGCGCGGTTGGTTCTCGGAATGGCGGTCTGCGCCGCCCTTCCCGGTTCGGCGCAGATTCTGAAGGCGCGGCCCGCGTGGAATGTGGCCGAAGCGCCCTGCCGCCTCATGGTCGAGAAGGCGTATGACGATTTCTTTCTGGTGCGGATTCCCGCAAAGGTGGCCGAGAAACCGGTGGCGGCCGTGCGGGTTTTCATTTCCACAAACGAAGTCGCGTCGCGGGTCGTCTGGACGGACGAGAGTGCGGTGACGCTGCTCGTCGATGCCCGGGCCGCCAAGCGCACGCAGATGGTCAAGGTCTACCCTGTGCCGGGTGCCGCGGCGGCCGTCGCCGGGCCGTCGTCGGTGGCGGACCCCACGCCGCTGCGGGGCTGCGCGCGGCGCACGGCGGGCATGGATTTTCCCGCGACGCTGGCGGACGTTCTGACGCTGGAGACCCGCTGCGACGGATCGCCCGAGTGGTTCGCGGTCAGCGATCCCGGCAAGCTCGGGACAACCTTCAAGGACTGGTATCGGGGAAACTGGGAGCGCAAGAACCACCTCGTGGATTTGCAGACGTGGCTGCTGGTGCCGTCGGACGGGAAATACCTGTTCGGGTTGGCGGGGGTCGCGCCGGCGTGGCTGCAGGTGGACGGCCAGACGGTTCTCGAACATGCGGCCAACCAGCCCTATGACAAATGGACGACGGGGCTGGAAACGCCGCTCAAAGCCGGGCTGCGCCGGGTGCAGGTGCGGACGGTTTGCCGTCAGGAGATTGATACGGGGCTGGCGTGGAAGCGGGCCGGGGAGCCTGGCGCGGCCACCAACATGGTGATGTTGACGGGCGGCGATCTGCGCGAGGGCCGATGGGAGTGGCTCGACCGCCGCGTGCATCCGTTCGCGGTGGCGGCGAGTGGCGCCGCATACCGCTTCACCGGCGTCAACGAGGTGTTCGTGCCGTTCAGGTTCACGGACCGGACCTCGTGCTGGGGCACCAACCATGTGGCGCGGTGGCAGGTGGAGGGGCGCCGGGCCGGCGAAGGCGAGACGGCGTCCGCGACGGTGCGCGCTTCGGCCCTGCCGGCCCAGCTCAAGCTGCTGGCTGTCGCCGCGACCGGCGAGGAGGCCTCTTTCGAAACGGCGTTGACGTACGGCGGTCCCGTGTGGTCGGAATTCGAGGTGACCTCGCGGATGACGGGGGTTCCGGCCGTCTGTTATCCCGACGACCGTGTCCACCCGATCATCCGCGTGCGCACCTCGGCGTCTGACGGTTTGGCGTATGAACTGGTTTCCGAGATCCAGCGGACGTCGGGCGAGCGGACGAACCGCGTTGACGCGCTGGTCACAGATAAGGGCTGGGCCCGCGTGTACCTGGCCGAGATGGAGGCGGGCGGCCTGGCCCGGCTGTCTTGGTCGCTGCGTCATAACGGCGTGGAGATCAACAGGGGGGCCACGCGTTTCGTGCGGGAACCGTACGATGTTCTGCCGGACGCGGTGTCGGGCGAGACGCTCAAGGCCGGAGACGAGTTTGTGGTCCTGCTGGCCTCCAAAGCGTCTCGGGGCGATCCGCCGGTGCCTTCCGCACGGGGCGGAACAAACGGTGTCGTGCTGTTGGACGGTTTCGTTTATGAGGGCCAGACGCCGGCGGACAAAGGCTGGCGTGTGGTAAACCTGCAAGCTGTGGAGCAGAACGAAGCGGCATCGGGCATGTCGTTGCTGCTTCCGTTTGCCGCGCTCGAGGGCGTGCTGCCCGCCTCGGTGGTGGTTTATGCCCCGTCGTTTCTGGGGGTGAGCCGCGAGGGCGGCGCGGCGGGGTTCGAGCGACGTCTCTCGGCCATGACCGGACTCCTGTCCAGCCCGGCCTGCGGAAGGCCACGCGTGCTGCTGATGGTGCCGCCGGCCTTCGATGTGCTGCCCGGGTGCGGCTGCGTGCCGGGTGACGCGCCCTGCGTCCATGCGGCGGAGGCCCGAGCCTATGCGGAAATGGTCGTGCGGGTAGCGGATGCGCACGGCGTGGAGACGGTCGACCTGTTTACGGCCTTCCAGACCGAGGGCTCTGGATCTCCGCTGGTTCGGAACGGCATGTTGACGCCTGCGGGTGTTGCTCTCGCCGAGGCCCTGGTCGAAAAAAAACTCAGCCTGCCGTGAAGCGGACGACAGCCTGAGAAGAACCGGCTCCCTGTCCCCCTTGACACGTTTTTTAGGGGTGTCGTGAATTGGCTGGCGCGGAGGAGATGCTATGAGTCCATGTCCATGGAGGCTGGCGTGTCTCGTGTTGTTTGCCGTCCGGCTCTGGGGCGCGGACTACACCGTCGAGGTGCGTAACGGGGGTTGCGAGCGGGACAACGCGGTGGTGAGCCAGCCGGTGACGCGCGAATGGACGGCCTCCTGCGCGACGCACACGCTGGTCGAAACGGCGGATGGCAGGGCATCGCCCGTGCCGTGCGGCGTGGATGCGAGCGGGGAAGCCCCCGTCTTGTTTTGGGTGCTCTCCGGCAAGACCGCGCCGGGCGCGGTGCGGCGTTTCGCATGGGTGCCGGGAACAGCCGTGTCCGCGCCGGCAAGCGATTTGCGCGTGACGGCGGAGGCGGATGCCATCGCGGTCGAGAACGGGTGGTTTCGTCTGAAACATCCGGCGCGGGGCGGGGGCGGTTTCCCTTATGATATCACCTACGCGCAGTCGGGCCACGCCGATCCGCAACTCTACTTTCTCGACCGCATCGTGCGCCCGCAGGGCGGTGACGGCCGGCTCGCGCAGTACTGCGCCCGCGACTGCGCCGACGCGGAAACGCGCGTGGTGTATCAGAGCCCGCTGCGCGTGACCCTGGAGGCGCGCACGGGGTTCGGCAAGAAGGCCGCGGATACGCCCGGTCAGCCCCGCGCGATTTACCGCTACACGTACACGGCCTCCTCGCCGGTGGTCGAGGTGTCCGCGAGGTACACGCGCGAGGACGACGGCCCGTGGCGCGAGCTGCATTTCCTGCACCTCTCGCGGCAAGAGCGGCGCTATTCCCAATTTGTGACGGGCGATGCCGGCCAGGCCTACGCCCTGCAGACCAAGGGCACGCGGAGCCGCGCGGTCACGGGAGCGCAGTGGGCCGTGATGAGCGATGCGGCCGACGCCTGCGGCGCGGGCTTCGACGGCGCGGTCTGCTGGGACGCCTCAGATGAATTCGTCTACTACATCCGCAGCGGCCACGCAGCATGGGAAGGGCGCACGCACCGCTTCGACGGCGGACTTTACTTCGGCCCTGCGAAAGACGCGGCGTGGTATGCGCAGTGGATGGGGCGCGAGCGGCTGCCGGAGATCCGGTTTCTCAGAGACGGCAAGCCGTGGGTGCCGACGGAACGTGAGACGCTGGCCGGCGCGTTCGAACTGGAGAACCGGGCTTTGCGCGTCGTGTTCGATGCGGCGGGGAACGGGTTCGATTGCCTCGGCATCGAGAATCGGCTGGCTGAAGACACGCGATTCGTGCGGACGCGCGACGGTGCGGCGGGCCTGTGGTCGTTGTCCTTCAAGACGCCGCCGGACGCGGCGGGCCGGCAGGAGTCGGTGGAGATCAACAACCGCTCGCCCGCCGCGCGGCGTTCAGCGGGGTGCTCCCGGCGCGGCCTCGAGTTCGTATGGCAGGGGATCGATCTGCCGGGCGAGCCGGGTGTGGTGGATGTGCGCGCGGAGGTGAGGCTCGACCCCGGCGAAGGCGAAAGCGCGTGGCGGATCAAGGTCGACAACCGCAGCAAGCGCTTCGCATTGTGGGAGAACGCGTATCCGCTGCTGCGCGGGGTGGCGCAGCCCGGCATGGCGGACGTGCTGCTGCCGCTCGGCAACTGGGGCGGCACGCTGCTGCGGCGGCATCGCGGCCGCTACGAGGGGCGTTATCCGTCCGCGGGCTGCCCCGTGCAGGTGCTCGCGTTCAACTTGGGCGAGGCCGGCCTCTATTTCGCGTCGCATGACGGGGCGTCGCGGACCAAGCGGCTCGTGGTGACGCCGGACCAGGATGTGAGTTTCCGCTTGCTGGCGGAGAACGCCGATGTGCCGGGCGCGGCGGGCGCGCCGGATTACCCGGTGGTGATCGCGACCTACCGCGGCGACTGGTGGCAGGCGGCGCGGAGGTACCGCGCGTGGGCAACGCGGCAAGCGTGGACGGCCAAGGGACCGGTCCGGCAGCGCGGTGACGCCCCAAAGCGGTTGGCGGAGCTGGGGTTCTGGATGATCCTGAACGGCGAGCCCTCCGGCGTCACAAACAACATGGCCGAGACCGCACGGCTTTTTTCCGGGATGCCGGTCGGCGTCCATTGGTACAACTGGCACCGGATCCCGTTCGATCACAGCTACCCCGAATATTTTCCGGCCAAGGCGGGCATGGCCGAGGCGACCCGCGCCATGACGGACAAAGGCCAGACGGTCATGCCTTACATCAATGCGCGGCTGTGGGACCGAGATATCCCGAGTTTCGCCGGGGCTTTTCCCGCGGCGTGCAAGCAAGTGACGGGGACGAATTACGTGGAGACGTACGGCTCGGGCCGGAATCTCGTGCCGATGTGCCCCGCGACGCGGTTGTGGCAGGACCAGGTGCGCGAGATCTGCCACCGTCTGATGTCCGAGTGCGGCGTGAACGCCATTTATCTCGACCAGATCGGCGCGGCCGTCCCGGCCGCCTGCTATGATGCGTCGCACGGACACCCGACGGGCGGCGGCCGCCATTGGACGGACGGCTATCGCACGATGTTGACCCCGATCAAGGCGGAGGCCTCGCGGTCCGGTGTCGTGTTGACCACGGAAAATACGGCAGAGCCCTACATGGACACGATCGACGCGTATCTCGCGTGGAATCCGCGGCATCAGGAGGACGTGCCGCTCCTGCCCGCCGTGTATTCCGGGTACACGGTGTATTTCACCAGCCCGCAGGCGCCGCAGGATTCGCTCGACGCCTTCTGTGCGGCGCAGGCTCGCGATTTCCTGTGGGGATGCCAGCTGGGCTGGAACGGCGACTGGATCCTGCGTGAGCCGCACCGCGAGAAACAGCGGTTCCAGCTCGCGCTCTGCCGCTGCCGGCTGGCGGCGAAAGATTTCATGGTGTACGGCCAGCTCGTCGACGAGATCCGGCCTCTGAACAGCGTGCCGGAGCTGACGCACCAATGGCACCGGACCCAGCCGCATGCGGCGCGGCTGCCGGCGGTGATGGGCACGGTCTGGCGCGATGATCGCGGGCGGCTGGCGGTCTTTGTGGTCAACACCAGCGGGGTCCCGCAGACGTTCGATTTCCAAGTCGAACCGCAGCGCTGGCTGAAATCCCGCGGCCCGTGGCGGCTCGCGTCGCTCACGCCGGAGGGCGAAGCGCCGGTCGGGACAGGGGACGTTTCGCGCGTGTGCCTCGGCGACCTTCAACCGCGCGAAATCCGGATCTTTGTGCTCGCCCCGCGGTGAGGTGGCGATGCGGAGGCGCGTGCGGCCGGGCGTGTCATGATGTCGGGGAGGTACGTATGGGGTGTTGGAGCAGACTGTGCTGTGGGACGTGCGCGGCTCTTGCAGCCGCGAACATGACGTGGGCCCAAAGCGGGCTCCGCCAACCGGAGGCTGCGATGAATCTGACTTCTTCCGCATTTGCGCAGAACGGGACGATTCCCGTCCTTTACACGGGCGAGGGGAAAGACGTCTCGCCGCCGCTCGCTTGGGCGGGCGTGCCGGCGGCGGCCAAGAGCCTGGTCCTGATCGTTGATGATCCCGATGCGCCTGATCCCCGGGCGCCTAAGATGACGTGGGTGCACTGGGTGCTCTACAACATCCCCGTCGGCGCGGAGGGGCTGCCGCAGGCCGTGAAGACGGCTGACCTGCCTGCCGGCACACGGGAAGGTCTGAACGACTGGAAATGCAAGGGCTATGGCGGGCCGAATCCGCCCGTCGGCCGGCACCGCTATTTCCACAAGCTCTTCGCGCTCGACGTGCTGCTGCCCGATCTGGGTGCGCCCACAAAAGCCCAGCTCGAGAAAGCGATGGCCGGGCACGTCCTTGCCAAGGGGGAGCTGGTCGGAACGTACGAGCGGGGCAAGAAGTAGCTCGGCGCGGTTGTTCCTTTTGCCGGTTGGCCGTCCCGTTCCGGGGAGGCCGTTCAAACGCGAACGGGCGCGTGCTAAGCCGATTGTGCATTAGGGCAGCAGCACCTGCTGCCAGAGCGCGTCGAGGCGCTTCGCGGAGACGGGGGCCGGGGTGCGGAGCTCCTGCGCGAAAAGCGAGACGCGGAACTCTTCGACAAGCCAGCGGTATTGCGCGAGCAGGGTGCGGTCGTGGCGCGGCGGCTCGGCGAGCGCGGTGAGCTGGACGTAGCGCTGCCACAGGGGCCGGATTTCGGCGAGTTTGCGCAAATCGCCCGCGGGATTGGTCTGAGCGCGCTGGATGCGCACGCGGCAGGCCTCGAGATAGCGCGGCATGTTCTGGAGTTGCGCGGTCGTGACCGATTCGGCGAATCCGGGGAAGACCAGCCACGCGAGCTGCTCAGAGAGATCGTCGAGCGTGGCCTGCTGCAGCGGCGTGTTGAGCAGCATGCTTTCCATCTCGCCGGCCACGTGCAGGGCCGCGACGACGAGCCGCGTGCGGACGGTGTGGACGCCGTTGAGCCGCACCTTCTCTGAGACCAGCCGCTCCCGAAAAGTTTTTTCGTCACGGATGACGGGCTTGCCCTCCGTGAAGGTTTCGCGCAGCGTGGCGCGCCCGATCTCTTCGCCGAGATTTTCGGCGCTCATCTCCGCCTGTTTGACGTAGAGCGCGACGGCGCGCGGCAATGAGACCGGTTGTACGAAGCGCTTCCATTCTTTTCCGAGCGTCATGGCGAAAAGGCGGCAGACGCCTTTCTCGTGACTTGCGGCCGCTTCGGCCGGATCGGCGAAGAGACGGAGCGAGACCGATTCCGACGCATCGGCGAGCGCCGGATAATGGATGATCGGCCAGCCGGCTTTGCCCACGTCGACTTGCGCCGGAAGCGGGCCGAAATCCCAGCGCGTGAGGTTGTCTTTGTGCCACGGACTGGTGGCGCGTCCGGCGGCCGCAGCCTCCGCGGCGCGGCCGGAAAACAGCTTGACCAGCAATGCGATGTTGCGGCCGCTGCCCAGCTCGCGGCCGGTCTCGTCCACTGCGGCGAACCGCATGCGCAGATGGTCGGGGTAGGCGTCTTCCCTCCATAATTCGGGCGGCACGCGCACCCCGCGGGCGGCATAGAGCGCGTCCGAGAAAGCCTCTGCCAGCGCGCTCCGTCCGGGCGTCATGCGGGATCGGCACATGGCGAGCGTTTCGTCGACCGGCTGGAGCAGGCGACGGAACTTCGTGGGCAGCACGTTGACCATCCAGCGCAGCTTCTCGTCCAGCATGCCGGGGACGAGCCAGTCGCTGCGCCAGGCCGCCGCCAGCGGCAGGAGCGCGGCCGGCACGGTGCACGTGATGCCGTCGTCGGGCTCGCCCTGCGCGTGGCGGTAGGTGAGCGACAGGCGGCTGCCGCCGAGCGTGACCGCGTCCGGAAATTCGTGCGCGAGATCGCGCACGGGCGGCAAATCGTTTTCGCGCATTTCGAGCGCGGCGGACGTTTCGGGCGGTTGCGTTTTGAGCCACTGGCGCAGGTCGGACGCGCTGCAGACGGCCGGCGGCAGACGCGCGGCATAGAAGGCGTATGCGCACTCGGGATCGAACAGCGCGCCGTGCTGCCGGGTCTTCTCTTCGGCATCGAGCAGCACGCGGATCCGCGCGAGGTTCGCGCTTAAGAACTGGGGCGGCGGCGCGGGGTAGGCGCCCGCGACGAGCCCTTCGCGGATGAAAATGTCACGCGCCTCGGCCGGGTTGATCCGGCTGTAGTCGCGCGTGCGGCCTTCGGCCAGGACGAGGCCGAAGAGCGTGACCCGTTCCTTGACACGCACGAAACCGCGCGCAGGGTCCCAGGCGGCCGAGTGGTAGCTGTATTTGCAGAGCCGCTTTGCAACGGGCTCGATCCAGTCGGGGTCGATGCAGGCGGCGGTGCGGGCGTAAAGGCGCGAGGTCTCGACGAGTTCGCCGGTCACGATCCAGTCGCGGGAGATGGCTTTCTGGCCGTGGCGCGGCGCTTTGGGATCGGGCTTCGGTTCTTTGAGCTTGGCGAGCCCCGAGCCGGGGAAGATCGCGAAGCGGATGCCGTGCGTGCCGCGGTAGTCGCTGAACTCGGGGTCCCGCTTGCCGATGTTGCCGAGCAGGCCGGTGAGCAAGGCGCGGTGCAGGCCCGTGTCCCCGCCGGCGGAGGAGGCGACGTCCAGCTGCAACTCTTTGCAGAGGCGTTCGAGCTGTTCGCGCAGGTCGATCCAGTCGCGCATGCGCGGGAAGGAAAGGAAATTGTCTTTGCAGAGGCGGCGCGTGGCGGATTGCGAGGCTTTCGCCGTCTGGTCGCGGTACCAGCGCCAGAGCCGGACGAGCGCGGCGAAGTCGGAAGAGGGCGAAAGGAAACGGGCGTGAAGCTTGTCGGCTTCGGCTTGCTTTTCGATGGGGCGTCGGCGGGGGTCGTCGCACTCCAGCGCGGCCACGACGATGAGCGCGTCGGCGAGGGCGTTCTCGTGGTGCGCGGCGAAAAGGATGCGGGCCAGTGCCGGCTCGAGCGGCAGGCGCGCGAGCTGCCGTCCGAGGTGGGTCAGGTGGGGCGGCCGACCGGCCACCCCGCCCGAGGCGTCATTCGGCGAGGGGTCCTCTTCGATGGCGCCGATCGTGTCGAGCTCGCGGTAGCCTTCGCGGATCATGGCAGAGGTCGGCGGATCGATGAAGGGGAAGGTTTCGATCTCGCCGAGTTTCAGGTCGAGCATGGTGAGGATCACGCCCGCGAGGCTGGCCCGCAGGATTTCGGGCGGTGTGAAGTCGTCGCGCTTCTTGAAGTCGTCCTCGCCGTAGAGGCGGATGCAGATGCCGGGCGCGATGCGGCCGCAGCGGCCTTTGCGCTG
>CAZOIS010000068.1:0-22009 GCA_964579865.1 uncultured Lentisphaeraceae bacterium
GCGAACCCGGGGCTGATCGAGCGCTTCGCGGAGGAACCCGACCTGTATGACGTGTGGGCGCTCCACTGTCACGGCTCGTTCGATTCGTATGTCAAAAGCCTGCAGGATCAGTTCTTCCCGCTTCGCGAACGCACCGGCATGAAGAGCAAGCCGTGGACGTCGCACGAGACGGCGATGACCAGCTACGGCGACGCCGAGCTGGACGTAGCGCGCACGGTGTGGGCGAAAACGCTTTACGCGTGGTCCTGGGGCGCATGCGATTACATCTGGTACAACCTGCGCGCGACGGGATGGCTGGAGGGCAACGAGCCCGGTTACGGCCTCATCACGGCCGGGTTCCGCCCGCGGGCCGGCTATGCTGCCTTCGCGGCCCTGACCGCGATTTTCCAGGGCCTTGACGCCGACGGCCGACTCATTTCGCGCCATCCGCAGCACCTCTACCGGTTCAAGGGCGAGAAGGACGGTTTCCGCGGGATCGTCCTCGCGGGTTGGGATTGGGATGCCGAGACCGCACACACCGTCCGGATCAAGACCGACGCGGCGCGTGCCTCGCTCTCGGACCACATGGGCAACCGCACGGCTGTCGCGGTCAAGGACGGGATCGTCGCGTTTCCGCTCGACGCAAACCCCAAGGCCCTGCTGCTTGACGGCGCGGCGACGGCCGAACTGGCGGACTGAAGCATTCCAAGCTTGGGAACGCGGCGTTTTATTGATCAAGACCGTCTTCCTCAACGGAACCGTTGTCCCGCCCGAGGCGCTCCACACCCCGGACTGGTTGCCCAAAAATGATTCCGCCCGCCCGCACAGGAACAAGGAGCCCCGAAGCGTTTTCCGGCGCGAACAAGGCGGCAAACGCGGTCCGGGGCATCGCTGGCAAGGAGCCCGGGCAGGGTATGGCGTGCGGTTTGGTGTTGTTACAGATCGTTTGCATTGAACAGGTTAGACAATACAGCTGGGGAGCTTCAGGTCTGCGCAAAGGAATTAACAACAACAAATACAACGAGACGCCCGCCTGGCGAGTCGGTCGGGAGGCACGGGGGCGGCCGCTGATGCCGGGTCGGATCATGGTTGTCTTCCTTCGCAAGTGAGACGGCGAACGCCGCCTCTACACCACGCGGAAAATCAACAAATTCGGGGCATCCTCCGTGAGGGATGAGGAAAGGCAACGTACCCATTCCGGTCCGTTCCGGATGCCGCCCGTCTGTCTGCCGAACCATCACGACACCTGTACAGCCGCTTCCCATCGACGCTCCACAGCGACAGTCTGTCAGCATCCCCGGCCACGTTCGAGATTCCGCGCGGGCAGGCGTTCGAGGTCGGTGCCGGCGGGAAGTCCAGCGGGGAAGTGTTTACCTCTTGACTCCGGCTCTAGGATGAGCAGTCCCTACTGTTTCTCGGATAACAGGCTGTAGACTGGTCTTCGAGGTTTGATTCCTTATGCCGAAAAACCAAAAGGCATCCTGTTTTGAACCCCCAAAACTTTTGAAGCCCTTTGGATTTTATTCACCAAAACGCGCAAGGGCTCAATTCTTTTAACACCCTGTCGTTTATACTTAACCTGTTCTATATATTGCACTTGAACCATATTTCAAAACGTCTCATAAATCAATATATAACCATCGAAATGCGACTTCCCTCCTGAATGCGCTTTATCTGTGATTCGCAGGGTTTAACTATTATCAACCATTCTTTATCTTCGTAGGTATTCCTCACTCTTACCACACGTTTAGCCTTTTTAACCTCCCCTTTTCACTCGCTCCACCCGCTTAGCTGGTGCTAACCTTTATAAATTAACGGCCGCTGAGTTTCTGGACCCTCAGCCCACCGGACAGGCCAAAAGCATCCAATTTGACCCGCCTATGTGTCCTCGGTTCTACCACAACCGATCAAGCGCAATGGATTTTTGCCAGCGGGATTGAGCACATCAACCACAGGGCACACAACCTCAAAACACGACGAGCACCATGAAAAACGTAACGGTATTTGTGCTCTGTTGCGCACTGGCTACACTGCTTGGCATGTTGCTGTATGCGTCCAGCACGGGCTATGCGCTCGCGAAGAACGGCGCACTGTCCGCCAATGCCTCCTCAGCCTTGTTGCTGCAAGTGGTATGGGTGGGGTGCGGCATATTGGCCTTTTGGTTTGTTGCGCAGGTTGATTACCGGACTCTGCCCTCCCTCGCAGTTCCGCTGCTCACCGTATCTTGGGTGCTCATGCTTTCGGTATACATCCCGCATCTTGTCTCTGGCCATCACCGCGCCACATCGTGCCTACCTTTATGCATCCCATCTTTCTATCCGGCCCGGTGGGCTCTGCCTGCCAGCATCCTGTACCTGTCGACGACTGTTAGAAAAGAACTCCCTGACGGGCCTATGCTTGACACAAAGCATCCAACCGACTGGTTACTCACTGGAATCCTTTGCACTACCCTTTTGTTAGTTGCGGCATCGGGCGGCTTGCGTCCACCGATTCTTCTTTTTCTAACAATGCAAACCATGACCCTTGCCGCAAACAGGTGCCGTGTCGCAGCAAGACTGACACTTTTCAGCTTTCTTCTGTTCCTGATTTATCTTGTCAGCGATCCCTTTCGGCTCAACACCGCACTCTCATCTTTTTCCGGCCCGGCACAGTATTGCGACACTCCCATTACGGTAAGAATTTTTCGACATGCGGGATGGGGCGGCATCGGTCTTGGAAACAGTTACTACAGACAGATTGTGCAGCCTCACGAGATTCCCGATTTTCTCACATTCTTCGTCGGTGAAGAACTGGGGTGGGCTTGCGCTCTCGCACTGGTGGGATGTGTTATCGGCATCATCTTATCCGGAGCCGTCATCGCCTTCCACGCTCCAGACCGTTTCGGCAGACATCTTGCAGGCGGTCTAGTGGCGTATCTCTTTTTTCAAACACTGCTGCATGTCGCCGCTGTCCTGAACTGGTTTCCCTTGTGCATAACCATTATCCCAATGCCCTTTATCAGCGAACTCGGCTGCAACACTGGCATTCCGCTAGTTTGCGCGGGGTTGCTTCTGAGTATCGCCAGGAAAACGGATCAAAACACAGCTTAGCGAAATGGTCAGGGGTTACGGACTGCGGCGTTGCCGCTATAAAGGCAGGAGCAAGACCGGTCTCCGTGCCCTGTACACCGCGACAGCGTGCAACCTGCGCCTCAAGGCACGCGCCTTTGCCAGGAAGAACGCAAACAAGCGTGAAATCTGAAAAAAGGAGGTTCAGCGCCAGCCAGAACGTTACTGAAACCGCGCGCGACGGTAAAAACCGAATAGAACGACCGCAGGCTTAATCCTGCGCGATTAAAATCGCACAATGACTGCCGACAGAAAATGGGATTTGGCGGTTATGAGCAACTATCGATATCCGACTTTTTCAGCGCAACCTAATGAGCGACTCCAATTTGCTGCACATGGTTCGCCGGTTCCAGTTACTTGGTATTGGGTGCATAGAGCCGTTGGCTGAACTGGCTTGTGCCGAGCCCGCCGAACGGGTCAGATGTCGGGCATCTCTACGATGTCCATGTTGGCGCTGTCCTTCATAGCGTCTGGCCAGGGGTAATCGGGCGACTGCTTCACGGCCTGCGTCGCCAAACAGCGCAGAGGATTCGCAACTTCCTGACGGCCCTGCTGAGCGTGGAGTACGGCTAGGTTATGATAGGTGAACGCCGCGTAGGCCGTGTTGCTGGCTTCCTCGAAGAGACGGCGGCTCTCCTCGTAACCCTGAATGGCCAGATCGAGGCGGCCCTTGAGTTGCTCCAGCCTAGCCAGATTGCCGCGCACCGTCGCGATATTGTTACGCGATCCGCCCATGGAGAAGAGGTCGTAACTTTCCTGGAGGTACTTGTTCGCTTCCTCAACTTGGTTCTGGCAGAGCAGGGTTGTTCCCAAGTTGTTGAGCGCGTCGGCCTTCCGCTGGTTGTCGCCGATCTCGGAGGCGATTCCTATGCCGTCGCGAAACATCTGAGCCGCCGCAACGTAGTATTGACTGGCCCCGCCGGTATCGCCTGCGCTGCGGCAGACGTCGCCACGCATCCGAGAGATCAGGGCGAGGTTGTTGCAGGACATCGACAACCCGCTGCGATCACCGATGGATCGGCGAAGCGTGCGTGCCCGCTCGTGCCACTCCTCGGCCTTGTCAAGGTCCATACGCCTGCGATAGACCTCACCAATGTTGTTGCAAAAGTAAGACCTCAGGTAGGAGTCCTCGATTTCCTCGGCCAAGGCGGCCCCTTCCTGATAGTCCCGCAGGGCGTCGTCCAAGCGGAAATTCCAGCGGTACACCACGCCGCGGATTCGCAGCATGTCCGCCCGTAGCGAACGAAACCTGGCCTCGGTGTAGGTCGTCAGCCAGTCGTCGCAGGCAGCCAGCGCCTTATCCAGTTTCCCGAGGCGGTAGTAATTGTTGGCGATGCCGCGAAGCAGGCTCGGACGGAAGTTGGCCAGTGAATCGGAGGTGTCGATGATCGCCCGGCATTGCACATAGTGTTCGTGGGCCTGCGCGTGTTCGCCCTGAAGAGTGAACAAATTTCCCAGGGCCAGCAACGCCGTCACCTGAGCCGGCCGATCGTGGCTCTCACTAGCCGAGGCAGATACTCGCACCAAGACGGAGTGGCAGCGGCGGTAGTAGCCGAGGCGTTGCAGACGCTCGGCGAATTCCAGCAAGAGCGGCACGCTCCATTCGACGGAGGCCGCAAGCATGGTGCGAACCAATTGGCCAATGCGCGTTTCGTCCAGGGCGGCATCTGGCTCGTCGGCACCGGTCGGCGAGGTCTGCTCCAGGTCCATCAGCAGGTCGTTGGCGACCGCCTTCATCAGCCCCGGCTCGCCGAGTTGCAACACGGCGACGGCGTCCGCATACTCACCCGTAATCACCTTGTCGGTCAACAGCGTGACGAACGCCCCCCGGATCGGCAGGTAGGCTGAGTTATCATGCGAGACCTTCGCCAGCGCCTGCGGATCGGTGCCGAACCGGTCCGCGATCCGCATGTAAATAAGGTACTCCAGCAGACGGTCGTAGGTGAAGGCGACGCATGGCTTGGCTGGCCGGGACGGCGTCGGACGCCTAGACTCTTCGATCAGGACCTGCTCTTCCTTGAGCTGCACATACGCCGACTGCGGCGAGCCGTCCAGCGCCGAGTCGCGCAGCAGGTTGTCCCTGCGGACGGCCTCCAGCGGCACGTCGGTGCTTCGTGAATCCAGCAGGAGGTCGGCAAACCGCAGGACGAAGTCCTCCCGTCGTGGGTAGCGGGAGTTGTCCATCTTGATCTCGTAGTACCGGCACAGTACGTCGGTCGTCAGGATGCGGCGCGGAATCACCTGACCGCTGAACACCTCCATCACGATCCGCAGCACCAGCGGGTAGGAGATGGTCTTCTTCACATCGTCTGTCAGCGATTCGTAGGGCGACAGCGGCGCTAGGTTCGGGTCCTGGCAGTACTTGGTGTATGCCTCGCGGAGTTCATGTTCGGTAAGCCGGCCGAGAACGATCTCCGCCGACTCGCCCTGCCCGTGGGCGGTGTTGACCGGAACGGTGTAATAGCATCGCGGCGACGGCGAAAAACCGCTGGCCCGGATCGAATCGTAAGCGACCTCACCCACCGAGACGACTATCTTCAACCAGCCCAGCGATTCACACGCGACGATCATCTGGTTGATCTGGCAGAGGAAATCCTTGGCCTGCGGGTGCTTGTCGATACCGTCGATGATGACGACAAGCTGGGAGCGGACGTTCTCGTGGCGACGCTGGGCGTTGAAGGCATTCGTGAATGAGTTGAAATCGCAGGCTGCCTGAAGGCCGAGCAGGATGGTCTCCTCGACGCGAAGGCTGGAGGGAAGGGAGGCCGCGCCAATCAGCAGCACGACGTCTTTAGTCAGCAGATCCGGGTCGTCGCGCCACTGAGCGACAATCTGGCAAAGCGTGTTGGTTTTGCCGATCCCGGACTTGCCGACCAGCAGGAAGCCGGTCTTCTTGCAGGCGATGCCGAGAAACGCGTGCAGATGCCGCTCGACTTCGATCCGACGGGCATATGCGTGCGGAAGGTAAACCCGCTGGGCCTCCATTTCCTTCAGGTAGCTGTCCTGGGCCTTCCCAGCTACGGCGACCAGATCGGCAATCGTACCCTTGGGATTGCCGATAAGGGGGATGTACGAGGCTCCGGACAGTTCCTCCAGTGACCTGTTTACCAGGGTGGCCAAGTTATCCGGGTTGTGGAACTTCGGTACCATCTTTTCAGCCAGAAGGCGGCTCTTCAGCTTGGTCAGCTTCTCGTAACCGGGGCCGTGTTCCAAAAACCTAGGGCTCCAATTCGTCTCTTCATCGACCACGAAAATCAGAGTGGGAATGCCTTTTTCACAGGCGGCCAGATACTCCAGCTCCGTGATGGACTTCTCCTGCCCAGTCGGAATAAATCCATAGCGGTGGGCGAAGAGGCCGACATAGATGTCACAACTGCGGACGTCGGCGAGACACTTGTCAAGCGGGGGTTGATCCGACGCGCCGTAGCGCTCCATTGACACAGGTTCGCCGAAACGCCTGATTTCCGCGATAGCTGCTTGCCGATAGGGAATCAGGTCCTCATACGTCGACGACAGATACACCCTCTTCACCTTGTTCACGGCGCATCCTCCTGAAACGGATTCATTCCTTTGCATCGGCCGGCACAAATTTCGCGCGAAGGTAGCGCACGAATGGCCCACTGGACGGAGGGTACCCGCTGATGCGAGTGATCAGTTCGCTCGCGCCATAGCGCATGCCGTGGCAGTGAACACGGTCGCGGAGCCAGTCGCGAAGGGGACTGAACACTCCTTCGGCGAGTTGGCCGGAGAGCTCGGGCAGGTCGCATTCGGCAGCCTCGTACATCTGCGCCGCATACAGGTTACCCAGCACGTAGGTCGGGAAATACCCCGCGCCGTACATCGCCCAGTGCACGTCTTGGAGCACACCCTGGGCCTCGTCCGGCGGCGTCAGGCCCAGATATGTCTGCATGGCTGCGTTCCACGCCTCGGGCAGGTCGGCCACCCGCAGGCGGCCGTTGATCAGGTCGCGCTCCAACACAAACCGGAAGATCACATGCAAGTTGTAGGTCACCTCATCTGAACCGACGCGCCGTAGCGACGGGCGGACCTCGTTGGCGCAGCCGTAGGCACTCGCCAAATCCAGGTCTGCGGCCACGTCCTTGAAGACTGCCTTGAATTGCGGCAGGGCAAACTGCCAGAAGGCCCGGCTGCGCCCGACGATATTTTCCCACATGCGAGCCTGCGATTCGTGTACGCCCAGCGACACCGACTGCGCCATCGGTGTGTTCTGGTGCTGCCTGTCGAAGTTTTGCTCATAGAGACCGTGTCCAAGTTCGTGCAACAGCGAATACGTCATGGCCAGTGGGTCGTTCGGGTTGCATCGGACGGTCAGACGGACATCGTCGATACCACCGGCCTCAGTGAACGCGTGCGTGCAGAAGTCGAGCCGGCCGGCCTCCAAGTCAAATCCGACGGCGTCGGTCAGCACTCGAGCCCACTGCCGCTGTGCATCCACGGGATACGTGCGTGCGAAGATCGAGCGGTCCATAGGGGGGGACTTCCTGCATTGCCGGATGATCGGGACGATGGCCTCTCTCAAGCCGCTGAACATGGTCTCAAGTTGCCTCGCCGTCATTCCCGGCTCGTATTCGTCCAATAGCGCGTCGTAAGGCTCGGTTTCGTACCCGAACAAGTCGGCCGCCCGCCTCTGCAGATCAACGTGCTTCTCCAACACAGGGCGGAAGAGGAGGAAAGACTTGGCCTGGCGAGCCACCCGCAGGGCGTCCATAGCCTGCGACCGTGTACGGGCCATTTCTTCCACGAGGTCATGTGGCAGTTTTCGCTTTCGCTCGTAGGATCGCTTTATCTCGCGGATATTGACGGCTGCTTCGATCGATGGCTCCAGAGACGCCTCGAGTTGTCGCAGCAATTCGCCTAACTCAACGCTGGTTGCCCGTCCATGGGCTAGCGCCGAAAGCATCGCCAACTGCGACGCCCGCCCGTCTCCGCCGTGCGGCGGCATGTGGAGTTCACGGTCCCACCCGAGGATCGCCATCACTGAGTTCAGCGTACCGATTTCCCGGATGCGCTTTAGGAACACTTCATAGATGTCGGTCATGCCAATACTTGCCTCTTATTACACTTTAAAAATAGCAGCGGAAACAGCGTCCTCGCGACCTCGTATACCTCAAAGGCTCCGTTGTGCGCTAATAAGATACAGCCGTCGCATGAGGTACAGCACTTTTGATACGCTTCACCGATGTACCTCAAAAAGAACCGTAAACACCGCCGCGCCGCATCCAAACATAAGTTAGACGGTAGCACACATCCTCTTCCGAATTCAAGGCCCGATTCTGCCGCATCCATACCAGCCACGCCGTCCGTCCCGGCAGCGCGCATCATAGAGAAAAACGTCTTCGGCTTCTTCGAGCAGACCTGCGTGAACATCCCCAGCCTCATCAAAGAGGCCCTGCGCGAAGTCTTCAAATGGCTCACGCCAAGCCAGCGCTGGACAGGATGCAAGACCTGCAACGAGTTCAAGATCGGCAAGAAGGTGGCCCTCTGCTACGTCGCGAGCACATGCTACAGCAGGTCCTGCAAGTCGACTACAACCGCCGCGCCCAGGTGGATGAGTTCGGGATCGCCCTCTCCATGCTGGACGGCAAAGGCGTGCCCAAACCCCGCTGCGAAAAGGAGGAGCACCGCAAGCTCACCGGGTCCTTCACCGACGCAAGGGACCTTGACTGGAAGCGATGCATCCCCTACGAAGACGACTACCTGACCGCTAAAGCGTTCCACAACCGGAACGTCCACATCACCTTCAAGCGGCTCGACCTCATTGAGAAGATCAACCAGGCCGAGGCAGAGGCAGAACAACGTCATACATGACATTCGTCAGGCATTGCACGGCAACGACACCGTGCAGGGACTCATTCCGCAGGTCATAACAGACACTGTCGTGAATAGACGTCTCGCCGTATAGAACCATAACGACGCAAATCAAAAACAGAGCAACACTCCAAAGACAGTGTCTCTTACTAAACTTTCTCATACAGATAGTTCAGTCGGCACACCACTCTCGACCCAGTTTGATCCTGATTCAGACCGTCCTCTCGTCGTTAGCATCCGAGTTCGGAACGAGAATCCTTTGGACATCCTTCCACGGTCCCCGCATTGGTTCTTCACGTCAATATGGAACGCTGTGTCACGACAGTGTTGGCAGAAGATGGCACTGCGTGCTTTGCCTACCACAACGATGTCTCGGCTAATCGTTCCCTCAAGCAGGGAAATGCTCCGGCTTTCGAAGGCGGTCGGCAGCCGGGACGGATGTTTCATGCCTTTATGGAGGTATTGTGTGTGCCCGCCGTGCCATCAGGAAATGGGCCGCGGCAGGCAGGATCAGCGGGCCGACCGCTGCTAGCGGCAACAAGGCCAGGCAGATGAGATGGCTGGTTCGCGATTGGTAGGGAAAAATGCAGATCTGCCACCAGCTGTGCCACACGATATGGCATGCGACCAAGGCCGTGATGCGCCAGTCGCCCGGCCAGCGGCACAGGATCAGCTGCGACGCGGCGAGCGACGAACTGAGAATGTATTCGCACAGCACCCGTACCGCCACGCCGATATTGCCGTGGCTGTAGGCGAAGATGTAATGGAACTCGTGCCCCCCGAAGGGATGCAGCAACATGGTCGCGATCAACCGCACATGCGCCACAATCAGGAACGCCAGAACGGCCCACAGAACCTGCATGCCGATCTTTTTCCATGTCCAAAATCTCATCGCCACCTCCTACGGAGCAACAATCGTAGTGCTTTCTTGCGCCCGCGTCGCGCGTTGCATCACGTCCCGCAACACCCTCAAATTCATGCCGAAGTCTCAAGTCAGGGTGCATCTAGCGGAACCGGGGCGATAGCCTGCCAGTCGGGTAGGGCGGAAAGTTTGGCCAGGCCATCGGGTTCGTTGATCGCGGCGTAGACAGCCTCGAAGAGGGCGGAGGTGTCGGCGGGCAGGTGTTGCCGCAGGTGGTCGCGCACCGTGACGTTGCGCGAGGGCGCCGGCTGGATGCCTTGGTCAAAGAGCGTTTTGAGTTGGCCGACATAGAGGGCGAGGGCTTCATTCCGCACGGCCGCCAGCGCGGCGTGCAGGAAGAGTGTGCGGCAGGTGTAGCGGTCGGCCTTGCCGCCACTCAGCCGCCAAGCCTCGCGCAGGTGTTCCTCAGCCTCGGCAGGTTTGTCCATAACAAGGCAGAGCCCGGCGAAGTTTGTGTGGTTGATGGCGTCGTTGGGATCGGCCCGCAGGGCGCGCAGGTAGAGATCACGCGCGCCCGCGAAGTCGCGCCGGAAGTTCTGACGGAAGAAGGCGTAGTTGCCCAGCACCACAATGTCGTTCGGCGCCCAGTCGAGCGCCTTGCAGTACTCCGCCTCCGCCTCGTCGAAGGCATCCATGGATTCGAGATGCTTGGCAAGGTCGTTGATGGCGCCCCGCGTCTCAGGAGTTTCACGTCCCTTCGTTTCTTCCAGAAGGGAAATGCGCTCACGTTCAAGAAGAACAATTCCGGCTGTATCTCCGCATAAGCTTGTCAATTGAATCAACTTGCCTAACACCGAGCCGACAGCCGGATCCTTCCTTCCATCGCATCTCACCCGAACATCGTATTCAATTTGCCGGTACTCCAGACTGTCTCTGAAGCGTCCTGCACGAACCAACACGTCCGCGAATTGGCTTGCGACTTCAGCAAACTTCAACGCTTCTTTTCCTCCACACTTCAACCAATGTTTGTGGAGCCGCTGAAAATATTCCGTCGCGCCGCGGATATTTCCTGAAACAAAAACATAAATAGCAAGCATCAGCAATACGCTGATGGTTGTTTGATGGTCGGCCCCAAACACGGATTCATGTGCTTTAAAGGCTTTATTGCGCAATTCAACAGCTTCAGCATAGCATGCTTGTTTGAAGAGAGTCGTTGATAGCCAGCCATACGCGACAGCGGTCTCCGGATTCTCAGTCCCGAGGAGCCGCTCGGCATCCTTGACGGCCTTCCGCAGAAGTCGCTCCCCCTCCGCATACTCGCCAAGATCGCAGGCGATGGATCCGAGACCGATGAGTGCTGTCATCCTTCCCTGCAATGCTATCCACGTCGGATTATGTTCCGCAGTTGCACTCCCCCGCTGTATATCCATGTCAATTGTTTTGTCATTCATCGCAGACAGAAATCGATCATGAATGGCAAGACACTCAGTGTAGTAGCGCCGTGCCTCGTCTGTATGCTTGCAATTGGCTAGCAGATTCGCCAAATCGGACAGGGCCGATAACGTCGAATGATTCTCATTGCCCTCGACTTCCCGAAATCCGGCAACTGCTTTTCGAAGCAACTGCTCGGCTGCCGCTCGCTTGCCAATCTTATCAAGCATGTTGCCCGCCTTCTGCAAACAATGAAAGTAATCCAGGTCGTCTGTCTTTGCCTGCTCTTTCAGGAGTATAAGCGCCGCGTGGGTCGTACGGAACGCTTCACGTATCCTGTGCTGATCGTAAAAAACGAAACCTAGGCCCATCAGTATGCGTGGGTGAAGCGCGATGTCAGCGCGAAGCCGTGCTTGCCGTCTCAGTTCCTCGGCGTGTGGCAATAAATAACGCCAGCGCTTAAGCATCTCGTAACGGTGCATGTCGATAGGCGCATGCGTGGCAAAACAGGAAATGGCGAGAGAGAGAGTTGTGTGCGCAGTTTCAGCGGGCATGTTCAGGCGCTCAACCACCTGAACCAGCGGATGCACAAAAATATGAGAGCCGTCGGTCTCGATCATCGAGTATCCCTTCAGACAGCTCAACTCCCTGCGAATCCACATTTCTTCATTCGAAGAATCCGGAGAAATATTCCCGGCGAGTTCTGTTGCCCGAACCATAATCTGTCCCGCTGAATCGACAAGCAACTTAACTGGAAGCGGTGCGGCCGACATGAATGACATTAGTTGGAGTATGACACGCGCACCAGGTGTAAGCTTGGCCGTTGTTGATTTCCATGTGGTGATTACGGGATCAGGGTATTCGGTGGAACACATCGAGTTCGTGGATAACAGTTCTTCTGTGGCCGCATCGAACAGGCGTAAGTAATCCGCGCATCCGAAGCTATCACCTTGCTGCTCCATGAAGGCGCCCGCCTGTTCAATCGCCAACGGAAGATAACCAAGTTTCTGCAAAAGCAGCTCCGCAGCTCCCTTCTGAGCCGCCTGTATGGGGCGACCAATCCGGCGTTCAAGCATTTGCAGGGCCGGGCTAGGCTCCAAGAGATATAGGTGCATGCTCTTGACTGCAGCAGACCATCCGGCAAAACGAGACGTCAATAGTGTGTGGCAATTGCCCGATTTTGGAATCCAATCTTGAACCGTTTTCTCGTCTTCGGCGTTGTCAAGGATCAGAAGCCTCTTACAGGAACCGGATAGTTCCTGAAGAGCCTTCGTTGCCTTCTCTGGCGGGGTCAAGCCGACATTCGACGCTGCCTGAAACATAAGGTCGTGGATATAGGCAAACTCGGATTCCATTGCGTGACGGCAATCGACCCAAAACATTTGTTGATAACACCGCCAGAACTTCTCAGCATAGTGGCGTGCCAGTGTCGTCTTGCCTACGCCACCCATCGCAGCGATAGCGCGAACTCGGCCTTGAGTCAGTACGCTCCTCGGATTTCGATGCAATTCCTCATGTATAGCATTGAGTTCCTTTTCCCGCCCTACGAAACATGGGTTAGGACGATATCGTAGGTGAGCGGTTCGTTTTTCGCGTTCGGGCTCGGGTTTTTCGCAGGCCCGGCGAATGGCTTGAAGTAGCATGTGCCAGTCAATTTGCTCAAGGTCGTTGGCAAAGAACCGCTCAGCTTGAAACCGTTCAAGAGGCGGGGTCAAAACATCCTCCCACGCTCCCTCACAAACCAAGGGAATCACCGTCTCTGCTCCGTATGTTTCGTACTTAGTCCAATCAGACTCCTTCCAATGAGGAGTCAAAACAGGCAGAATCACGCGACTGTTCTCACATCCTGCCTCGATCTCGGTGTGCCAGTCGCACCCCACATTGAGCCGTGCTTTATCAAACCAGACTTTAAGATCCTCAGCCACCAGACGCCTATGAAGCGCTTCGGCATAGCGCAGATCATTTGAGTTGTAACTAATGAAGACATCATAAGGCATGATCGCACCTCTTCCGTGTTTTCTTGTATCGAGTCATAAGACTGCCGGCTTTTTGCTTCAGGCTCTCGGTATGCCGGCAACAAATGAACTCCATCCCGATTAGTCCCCCATACTCTTTGGCCATGGCCTTTCGAGCGGAATCGGCGCGATGACCTGCCAGTCGGGTCGGGCTGCGAGCTTCCTTACGCCGTCAGGTTCATTGATCGCGGCGTAGAGGGCATCAAGCAGGGAGAAGATGGCAGCAGGAAGATGCTGTTGCAGGTGCTCCATCACCAAGGCGTTCTCTGAGGGCGCTGGGGAGAATCCGGCTTTGGTGATGGTCTTCACCTGGCCGATGAAGAGCGCAGTAGGTTCCTGCCGCAGGGCGGCGAGCGCAGTACGGAAGAAGAGCGTGCGAGCCGCCATTCGATCAAGCCGCCGTGAACTTACCCGCCAACAGGCATTCAGTCTGGCTTCCGCCTCGGGCAAGTCTCCCATCACGAGGCAAAGCCCAGCATAGTTGTTCAGATTGATCGTGTCATTCGGGTCGATATCGAGCGCACAGAGGTACAGTTCGCGGGCACGCGAAAGGTTGCGCCGACAGTTCTGGAGCATGTAGGCATAGTTGCCCAGGACAGTCATGTCGTGCGGCCGACGCTGCAGGACCGTCTGGTAGAATAACTCAGCTTCATCCAGACGCCCCTGCTTCTCCAATACGAGCGCAAGATTCTGAGTGAAAGCCAGTGACAGCGGGTGGTCTGACCCCAGTAGCCGGCAGGCCGTATCGTGCGCCATTCTCCATGCTTGTTCCGCTTCGGCGAACGCTGAGCGACGTCGCTGCACTTCGGCCAGTTGATTCAGGCTCTGCACGGTGTAAATAATGTCGTCGGCACCAAACTCGCGTTTGTCCTCTTGGTATACGAGTTCGGCAAAGGGATGCGCTTGCTCGTACCTTCCCTGAGAGTAGTAACAGTCACGCAAAATTTCTGCGAGTTCGGTGGAGGGATCGGTGCCTGGCAACTCGGCGTGAGCCTGCTGGAGACTCTCCGCGTGCGGCAGCAGCTCTTTCCATTGAGTCCGCAACTGCAGGGCGAACCCGTGCCCGCGGCCGGCAGCGACAATAATGGCGACGGCGGTTTTCCACCAATCCGATCGCTCTGAAAGGGGCAGGCTGAGGCGCACCACCAGTTGAAGCAGGCAATGGACCTGAATGGTTTGTCCGTTGAACTGTGCCAGGGAATAGCACTTCAGTTCGGCGAGGCCGGACCGGATATAGAGTTCGTTCTCCACCCCTTCAGGTGCCATAGTCGTTTCGCCAGCCCTGTTCCGCACCCGGTTGGCGGCGGCAATCAGCACGTCCACGGACAGTGGCGCTGAGGCCATGAAGGCGGAGATCCGCAGCAGCGCACGGGCTGCGGAACCGATTCGATCCATGCTGGAAGACCATGTAGTCATGACCGAGTCCGGATAGTCGCCGGGGGGCCGGGTGGCGAGCAGGTTGGCGGCGGCCTTGTCATACAGGCGCACGTAATCGGCGAACCGGAAGTCCTCTCCCTGTTGCTCCACATACGCGGCAGCCTGCTCCATCGCCAACGGCAAGTAGCCAAGCCGTTGGGCCAGCACCTCGCACGCCCGCAACTCCGGCCCTTCAGATATCCTGCCAACCCGTTGCTGCAGGAATTGCACCGATGGCTCGCTCTCGAGGACTTGCAGATGGAACGTCTTAATGGCCGGCGACCAACCAGCAAAGCACGTAGTGATCAGTGTGTAACAACCTCCGCTCTTCGGGACCCAGCGAAGGGCAGATTGCTCATCGATCGCATTGTCGATTACCAGGAAGCGCGTTTCGCGCCCCTCCAGTGCATGGAGAGCGCGCAGCGCCTTGTCGTTGTCTCTGTAGCCGGCGGCGGATTCGGAAGGAAACAACAGGTCATGCAGCCTCGCAAATTCCGCTTCGAACCCCAGGCGCGCGTCTACCCAGAACATCTGCGGATAACAGCGCCAATACTTCTCGGCGTAGTGACGCACCAGAGTCGTCTTGCCATAACCGCCGTTAGCTGTGATGGCCCGGACGCGGCCTTGCGACAAGCAGGCCCTCGGCCGCGTGTGCAGTTCCTCATGGAGCGCCACCAGATCGCGCTCACGGCCCGTGAAAAAGGGATTCGCCAGCGACGGCAGATGGGCGATGTGCCGCTGCTTCAGCGGACCGGGTTGTCCCAGCGCCCGGTGCAGTGCGGCGAACAGAGAATCCCAACCAACAGCAGACAAGTGAGCATGGTCGAGACGTTCGGCCTGAAACCGTTCCAACGGAGATGTGCATACGTCCTCCCATGAGCCTTCGTACACGAGAGGAATCACGGCTTCGGCCCCGTAAGTCTCGAACTTGGTCCACTCCGACTGTTTCCAGCGCGGTGTCAGGACAGGCAGGAAGACACGGCTGTTTTCGCACCCATCCTCGATCTCCCGATGCCAGTCATATCCAGCATGGAGACGAACCCGGTCGAACCAGACTTTCAAACCTTCCGCAAGCAGCCGTTCATGCAGTTCCTCGGCAAGGCGAATGTCAGCCGATGCGTATGAGATGAAGCAGTCGTAGGGCATTTTAAATCTCCTCAAGTGTTGATGAAATTTCCGAACGCGGCCAGATTGGACTCTGTTGCGGTGCGGCATTGCCCGGTTGAGTGCGTCCGATTATACGTCTCCACAGGCTCATGACTTTCGCCTTTCGTTATTCGTTACAACATGCACTTCCCATTACGCTCTTCGCCGACAGCTCATTCGTCGTCACAATCAGCCGCAGGAAGCCCGCGGCGGGGGGCGGGGAGTCGGGCGGAAAGGGGATAGCCACGGTGCCGGTGCAGGCGGCGGGAGTGGTCAGGGGCAGGTTGCCGACGTAGCGGCGGAAGGGCTGGTAAAGGGACTCGGCGTAATAGACCTCGGCTGTGGAGGCGGCCGGGGTGCCGGCGGCGGCGAGGTCGCAGAGCATACCGCGCCCGTCGCCGGGAAGGGCGGAGGATTCGAGCAGGACGGTGAACTGGAACTCCGTGGACATGGAATTGGTCAGCACGAGGGGTGTGATGCCGACGTTGTCGGCGGTGAAGTCCTGCGCCTTGCTTGTGGTGTACAGTCCGCCGAAGACCATGGGGATGCCGGGGTCGGCGCTGGTGAGAACCAGCGTCATCGAAGGCTTGAAGGCGGCCTGGATCGCGTGGTGCCCCTGCGCCGCGGTGTCGACCTGGTTGAAGGCGCCGGCGACGTCGACGAGGAGGTTGCCGGTCTGATTGTTAGGAAAGTAGCCGGGCTCGTCCGGGGGAATCCAGACGGTGTCCAGCGATCCGGCGACGACGTGCGCGTACGCCATGTCCCCCGTGTCGTTGGTCGTGCCATCGACCAGCGGCACGTCGTCGAGGTAGTTGCTCGCGAGCTTGGCCAGGTTCAAGTCGCCCGTGGTGGGTCCCAGCAAACCAGTCAGCCGGATCGTGTACTGTCCCGTTGCGGACAGGCGTTTGGCGGGGCGGTCGTAGTCGCAGGTCAGCGACGCATCCCATGTGCCGTACTGGTCGGACGTTCCCCGCGACACCAGCCCCGTCGCGGCGACCTCGATTCCGCCGGGGTTGGCCTGGCACGTTGAGATAACACTGCCCCGCAGCACGGCGCCGGGCAGGAAGGGCTGCAGGTAGAGCGTGCCGCCCCAGCCGTTCAGGTCGATACCCGGATGGGGGCGCAGGGCGAAGATGCCGCCCTCGCTCAGGATGCTGAGGAAGTGGTGGCCGTCCGCATAGCACCGCCGCTCCACCCCCACCCCGGCATTGGTCACGACGACGGCGTAGCCGCTGCCGTCGTTCGACGGCACGACATCCATGGGGCGGACGGAGATCGCCGTGATCTGCCAGTCGGCGGCGGCCATGGTCGCGCAAAACAAAAGCAGGCTGACAAACTCGCGCTTCGAAGCGAGCCGGGAGATGGTTCGCGCGGAGGCGCGGAGGTGCGGAGGTGAGGCTGGATAAGATGTGCTCATTTCAGAAATCGTCCCTGCGGCTCAGAGCGTGACAAGAAGAGATACGGGCGATTGTCGCCGGGCACGGATACCGGTAGCCCGTCCGCTTCGAGGGCAGGCGCACGACGTTGGCGACAACAATCAGATCGCCGGTCACGAGCAGTTGCTTTCCCCTACCTGGGTTCTCACTCATTCCCGGCTCCCTCACCTCTCTCGTGCCACGATTTCCAGCCCCGCCTGGGCCAGGATCTCAGGGAACTTCCGAACCGAGTCTTCATCGTAGTGGCGGACATCGTCAAGCCTGTGATCCGTCCACGGCAGCAGGCAGTTGTGGAGCTTCTTCGCGTCATCGCGCACTTCGGCGTAGCGCCAGCCCTCGCGCAGCCGTTCGACGTTCCAGCGGCCGTGCTCCAGCTCGGCCATGCGCTTGACCTCCTCATCGGTGAACGTCACCGCATCCTTGTCCGGATTGGGCGCGGAACCCACCTTGAAACCGCAGGCTTCCAGGATCTGCACCGAGTAGCGCGCCTGCTCGATGCTAGCCGTCTTGAAGGTGTCCTTCAGCTTCTTCCAGGGCTTCATGTTGTCCGGCAGCCGGCTGGTGCTGTTGCGGACATACTCCTCGTGGAAGGCGATGCCCATCTGCTCAATCTTGGCATCGTCGAACTCGCGCCGCGCACGCGGCGGATGGGCCAGGGCGCGGGCCGAGGCCGGATCGCACGGAATGGGCAGCAGGTTCCCGGATCCGGCCCACAGGTCATCCTCGATCAGGCCGGCGGCGGCGCCGCCGGACCCGGCGACCAGGCCGACGCATGCGCCCAGGCCGAGGGCGATGCAGTACTCCGCGGCGCTCAGCTCGCCGCCCCCGAAACCGAGAAGGCGAACCTCCTCGGGCCGGATGCCCGCATCCAGGATATCGGCCCAGTTGCGCAAAATCTGCTCGGCGCTGAATCCCTGCTCCGCGCACTTGACCAGCCGGTCGTAGCGCTCGTCCTCGGGCGCGTCGTCCGGACGCACGCGGGGCAAGTAGCCGAGGAGGGTGAACGGCCGTTTCCCGCGCGGCCCGACCAGGTCCGCGGCCGCCCCCACGCAGCCCGGCACGCCGACCCGCGTGCCGCCCGAGAAGACGGTCCCCTCAAAGCCGGCGAACGCCTCCGCGAGCATGGGACGAAGCCGGTCAACCTGTCCCGGCTTCAAAGACGCGGCCCCGCCGCCCACGATCAGCACCGGCGTTTTCAAACCCTGCCGCGCCTCGCCCTCGGCGCGCCCGGCGCCGTCCCGCAGCCGGCCGGCCAGGCGCAGCAGCTCCATGGCCCAGAGGCAGCCGCCGGACAGCGGCTCGGGCTTCGTCACCAGGATCAGCCACTTCTCCTCGGCCTCGAAGACGCCCGGTGGCACGCAGGCATCGCCGGACAGCACATGCCGGATGCCGCGCGCGTAGCAGCCCAGCGCCTTGTGCGCCTCGTCCAGCAGCAGATGCAGACGGCCGGCCGTGAAGGCGGCATAGGGCATCTCCGTGCCGTTGCGCACGTGCTGCAGGCAGGTTCCGATCGCCTGGCGCACGCCGGCGGCCATGGCGCCGACGAAATCCCTGCGCTTGGACCAGCCAATCTCGTGGCCGATCACGTCGGCCAGATAGTAGGGATTGTCCGGCTCGAGCTGCAGCGCCTCGCGGTAGCAGTCGCGCGCCAGATGGGCGTCCTCCTCGATGGCCTCATACGACCAGGCCAGCCGGGCCAGCGCCCGCGCCTGCGTGCCGGTGCGCCGGCGCAGGTCCGGGACGGAGTCGAAGGTCTGCCTGCGGCAGTGCGCCACGACCTCCCGGAGGCGGTCCTGACCCTCGATGTAGGGCGCCGAGCGCGGCGCGGCGCGGTGGAGCTGGCAGAGCGCGTGGCCGAGTTCCGTGCGGATGACGCAGCCCAGAGGCGGCAACGTGTCCGCGTGGGCCGCGAGCCGGTCCACGACGCCCGCGAAGTCGCCGCGCGGCGCCAGCAGCCGGGCGATCCGCAGCGCGATCTCGGGTTTCTTCTTCTCCTCCGCGTTCGCCAGGATCAGCTCCTGGACCTCCAGCTCGCGCCGGACGTCCGCCTCCGAGGCGTAGGCGTTGAAGTTCGCCAGCATCCCGTCGATCTCCCCGGCCAGACGGTCGAAAGCCCGGTCGCCCTCCTCCATGATCGCGGCCAGGAGATTACCTTCGCGCTTGAACCCAGCCGGGGACTTCAGCGACGTCTTGTACATCCGGTCGTGCAGGGTGTCGGCCCACGCGTGCTGCACCCACGTGCGCACCTGGATCTCCGCCCGCTTGTCACCGATGGCCTTGATCTCCGCGGCGGTGAAGCCCAGCGCCGCGGCCCGCTTCCGGTCGATCGCGGCGGTCCCCGCCGAAGCGCTCTTCGCGCCGGGCGCGCAGCCCCCGGAGGAGGGTTTCATCGGCAGCCTCACGATATAGTGCATGTCCCGGTAGCCGAACTTGTCCGTTCCCAGCCGCAGGCCCTTCTCGTCGCTCTCCTCGACCGTGAAATTGGCCTCGATGTACCGCCGCACGGCCTTGACCTGCCCGAGCGTCTGCACGATCACCCGGCCGCCGCAGAGGTCGGTCATCTGGTTGACCGCGTCCGGGTAGGTCTCGAACCGGCGCACGCACTTCTCGGCGAAGCTGGTGACGGACTTCTCCCGGGCCTGGACGAACGCCTCGGGAAACGCCGTCCGGCAAGCCTGTTCCAGCACACGCTTCAGGGCGCCGGCATAGGCCTTGTAGTCCGGCTGCATCCGGGTGTACTCGGCCACCTGATACGCGAGCTGCTCCGTGGTGATGGTCGGTTTCGTCTCGCTCATGGCCCTTCTCCTTTATGCGGCGGGGCCGGGTACAAACCCGTCGTGTCCGCCGAATTCACGCGTTTGCCTTCTGTCTCAATGTCTCCAAATACTTTTCATCGGTCGGCAACATGATCCCGCGCGCCTTCATGCCGCCGAGCTGGTCGTATGCCTTCTTCCACCACTCCCGCGCGTCGCCCTGCCCGGGTTCCTCGCTGATCGCCTCCAACACAGAAAGCGCTTCTATCCTCCTCTGATCATTCGTTTTAACACTGCCTCCACGCGACATTGGTAGCGGGCTCCTAAGTGCCTCAGAGCGCGACTCTGGTTGAGAATCGGCAATGCCGCGAGGGGGTCGGGAACCTGCAGGAAGGCGGTGAGTTCCGTGATCCAGCGCCTGAGCATGCGGTCCACCTGGCCGGATTGAGGGAAGATGCCGGCGGCGTGGGCGAGCAGCAGGATTTCGCCCGCCGCGGCGCGCGGCTGGAGGGTCTGCCAGACCCGCCCGAAGAGGCTGCTCTTGCCGCCGCCGGACTCTCCCGTGACGGCGAGTCCCCTGTCGGCGGAGGGGGATGCGGCCGACAGGGCGTGGTCGATCATCGGGCCGGTCACGGCGGGGCGCTCGACATAGCCGCGGGTGCGTTCGGCGACGAAGTCCGCCAGCATGCGGGCGTCGGCCTCCTGCCAGGTTTTGGGGGCGTCGCGCAGGTAGGTGGCCGTCTCGACGTCGAGGTCGCTCCATAGGTCGCGCTCCACCTGGCGGTCGAGGTCGTCGAATCCGGTCAGCATCCCCGCGGCCGGGTCCCAGCGCAGGGTGTACTCGCGCAGCCGGTCGGGCATTTCGCGCCGGATGCGTTCTTTAAGGGCGCGCAGTCGGCCTGCGGACGAGTCGGGGTCGTTGCTGGGCGTCTCGGCGGGGAACTTCGCGGCGATTTCCGGCGGCATGCCGGCGCGTTCCACGGTGCGGAAGCAGAACCAGCTCCGCTTCTTCTGGTCCGGGTTCTCCAGCACCCCGTAGAGGATTTCGAGTTCCGTCACGCTCCGGCCGGCGACCTCGACCGACGGAGGCAGGCCGGCGTCGCGCGCGGCGGCGGTGATGCGTTCGGGGGGCGGGATCCAGCCGTAGCGGTCGCCGAGCATCGACACCAGGAAGGGCTTCGAGCGATCGATCTCCTGGAGGCAGACCTTGAGCACCTGCATCTCGCGTTTCGCGGCGTCGGCCTCGGACGCGGTCTCGACGCCCTGGCGCAGGTCGATGGTGTCGAGGTGGTGGCAGCGCGCGCGGAGCTGTTCGCCGAGGCGGACGAAGGCCCGCTCGCGCAGCCAGTCCCGCTCCGCGCCCACGTCGCGGAAGGTGGAAGAGAGGAAGATCGGGCGGGCCTTCCAGAAGAGGGACGTGTTCATGGCTGCAGTTCCCGGCGCCGCATGTAGCCGATCATGAAATCGCCGACGCTGCCGGCGAGGGGAAGGCCACGCAGTTCAGAGAGTGACGCCCATTGCCAGGCGTCGTGCTCGTGGCTGAGCGCGATCGCGCCGCCGACGATCCGCGCCTCCATGCACAGGAGCACGACACGAAGCTTCGGCATCTCGAAGGCGGTGGCGCCGGCCAGCCCGGTGATCTCGACATCGAGCCCGGTCTCCTCCTTCGTCTCGCGCAGAACGGCGGCGGAGAAATCCTCCCCCTGGTCCACCTTGCCGCCCGGCCACTCCCAGCAGCCGACAAAACGGGTATTGGCGGGCGAACGCCGGACCAGCAGGCAGCGGCCTTCCGTGTCCACAATCACGGCCTTAACGGCCAAGCCGAAGGGTTGGCGATCCATGCAACGGACTCCTTTCCGCAAACGTTATCCGCGCGAGCGCCACATCCCCAGCCGGCATCGTAGCCAACAGCGGATGTTGCTTAAAGATTGTACACACGGCCAACCGGGGTTGTCAATCCCATCCTTGGTGGGGGGCGTTCATGGCGAAGTGCAAAATGAAATGCACGCTTTTGAAAAAGTGGGGAAGTTTTCGG
>CAZOIS010000069.1:0-21898 GCA_964579865.1 uncultured Lentisphaeraceae bacterium
CCTGAGCGCCGCTTTCATTGCTGAATCACCCTCAGCCGGAAAAATCTCGCCGGATGCCGCACGCCGGGGACGATCTCGACCGACAGGACCTCCACCGCGGGATCGGCCGTCGCCTGCGGCTCCAGCAGGCGCACCGACAAGCCGTCCACCTCGAACACGTCCCGCCACGACGACGGCACCGCCCTCAAATCGTCGGCCGTCACCACCACGTAATCGACGCCGCTGTCCCCTGCGGCCCGCTTGCGGAAGGAATAGATGAGCGCGCCGTCCGCACGGCCGAGCTGCGGCAGATACGGCGCGGACGGCGTGTCGCGGTCCAGCCCCAACGCATACCGCATCAGGTTTTCCATCCCGTCCGCGCCTTTCGCCAGCGGACCGCACACGGCCGCGTCCGTCCTCTCAGCCAACGTGAAATTCGCCGCGCACCACGCCGCGTAGCCGCGCGATGGGCGCGAGATCATGAGCAGTCTTCCGCCGCCGGCAGCGGGGACCGTCCCGATGTTGAGCGCAACCGGACAGGCCGCATAGGCCGAGTCTTCGAACATCACGTCGCCGTTCACGTCCGGCACATAGAAACGCCACTCCGCCAGAGCCACAAACCGCGTAAAATCGGCCTCTGACGCGGTCGCAAACCCGCCCAGCGCGTATCCGTCTTCAGGCGGCAGCGCGTCGAGATAAACCGAAATCCTGTTCTCGCCGTCCAGCACCTTCGCGAACGGCGCCGCGCTGAACATCAGCGCCAGCACGTCATTGCCATTCGTCACGGCGCCCGCCGCAGTAAAACGAAACGCGAAGTCCACGCCGCCGCCGACGCTCTGCGCCGAAAGTCGGCCCGGCGCCAGACGTCCCGGTGAAACGCATCCCGTTCCCGTCACGCGGCCCACGTGGCCGGTACCGCTCAGCCACGCGCTGCCGCCCGCGATCACCACATCCGCGCCGCGCATGTCGGCGTCGACCTGCAAGACTCCGTTGTCGAGCGTGACGGCGCCTTCCATGTCGCGCGCGTCGCCCGCGACCGCCAGACACCCGCTGCCGCTCTTGAGCAAGGGTGCCGCGCCGGCCAGGCCGCCCGCCAGCGTCAGCGTATTACAGGCCGACGGGTTTCCGCCCGCGTCGTCCACATGCACGCACGAGGAGCCCGCGACGAACAGCGGCGAGAGCAGGACCGCGCGGCTGGTCTGGCCGCCGGGATCATACCGCACACCGCCCTTGGCGCCCGCCCCCGACACGCCGTCGAATCCGACGCGGCCCAGACTCGAGAGCGTCACCGCGCCGCCGAATGCATATTCGCGCGCCGGCTCGCCCGCCGCCGTCCCGGAAGTCATCCGCAGCTGCCCCCCCGCCTCAACGGCCACACCCGAGCAGCCGACCGGCACCGCGGGCTGCGTCACGCTCAGAACCCCCTCTCGGATCAGCGTCCCCCCGGTGTAGGCCTTCCCCGCGCCCGTCATCGAACAAAGTCCCGGGCCTTCTTTCAACAGCCCGCCAGGCCCGTCCCACCCGGCCTGCAGGCGCAGCGCGCCATAGTCCGCATCGCCGACCGTGTTGCTGACGATCAGCCGCAGATCGGTCGCCAGCACAACGCCGCGCGTCATTTCCACCGACGCAAAGCCTGTCTCGTTTCCGAGAACGGTCAGGCTCGCGGCATTGGTGCCGCCATCGAAGGTCAGCGCACATCCAGGCAAGGCGTCTTTCTTGTTCCGGATGCGGTTGCTGAACGTACCGTTGTCGATCACGGCATGTCCGACCGTGACCGGCTCAGACGCCACACACACGTTGCGGCGAGGCAAGCCGTCGGCGTCCAATTCGGCCGGTGCCGGAATCACGGCCACCGCGCCCGGCCAATTCGGGAACACGCCCGTGCTCCAGGAGGCGTCGGAATCCCAATCCTCCTCGCCTGGCGGTAAAAAAACGGCGCGCCCCGCCAGCACCGCCGGATCAGGCTCAAAAAGCGCGGTCATCGTCTGCAGCGCGTTGGTGAGCGAGACCGAGACGAGCGCGTTCGTGTCGCAGCTCTCCGACCATCGCACGAAACGGCAGCCGGCGCGGGGCACGGCCCGCACCGCAACCGGGATTTCGCGGAAATACTGCCCCCGCCAGGGATAAGGCGCTGCCGGGTTCTTCACCCCCAGCGTGTCCGCATCCACCGTCACCGAGTTCACCTGCACAACGCCTTGCGCGATATCCGACGAAGCCACACACACCTCGGCGGTCGTCAGCCCGAACCGCAAACACATGCGCCGCCACTCCCAGCCGTGACGGTCTCGGGCGTACACGCAGATGTTTTCGATCTGGTTCGTCCACGCCTGGACCGAAGTGATCGCGCCGGGCCAGCGGTCGACATGTCCCTGCATCTCGGGCCGTATCGCATCGCGCATCCGCTCCGCCAGCGCGCGCGTCCGCCACGGCAGGTAGGTCGTGTTGAGCTGATCGGCATAGCGCGACAGCATTTCGTTCCGGAAACCCGCGTTCTCCAAAAGGCGGCGGAACAGACGCGTGGCCGCCTCGCACACGCGTCCGCTGCCGGTCGTTGAAGTCGTCCACGCCCACATGTCCGTACTCGGCGGATCGGCGTCCCACCCCGCGAACCCGAAATCCATGTCGAACATCAGCCAGCGCCAGCGTTTGTCGTGCCCGTGCGGAGCGCCGTCCGCCACGGCCGCCGTCCGCGTGCGCCAGAACTCGATGTTGTTGCCGGGCCAGTCCTTGTTGACCACAAACATGTTGGCCAGCATGTAGTCCATGTAGCTCGCCACGTCCACCTGTCCGGTCACGACCGCGTAGGAAACGTCGTTGGACAGCGTGTTCGCCGAGAGCCAAGTCAGCAGCGCGTTGAAGTCTGCCGCGGAGCCCTCCTCTGCGACCGCCACCGAAGAGCCGTACGGGAACCCGATGATGTCCACGTTCTCGGGGTCGGTTCCGTAGACACGCTCGAGATACCGCGCGTCGTAGCGTTCGCGGATATTGTGGATGCCCCAGAATTCGCCGTTCAGAAACACGACCGACGGCCGGTAGGCCTGCGTGTCGTGCCGCAGGTGCTTGCACAGCTCTTGGCCGAACGCGTCGCGCATCAGGGATTTAGCCCAGTCGTTGCCGCCGTTGCGCAACAGCAACCGCTTATATGAGCCGTACTGCGGCTGGTCGGAGAAGACCGGATAATCGAGCGACGACGCGCCATACTCCGACCGCGCATAAAGCCGCAGCGTTTTCTGAGCCATGCCGCTCGAATAACCGCCGTGGATGCGGAAGCCCATGAGCTGGCCCGCGACACGCGCCCGATCCACGAACAGCTCGACGCTCAGGGGATATTCCCAGTCATACGCGTTCGCGCTGCCGGGGTTGCCGTAGATGCCCGTCGCGCCGAAGATGTGCGCGTAGTCCGAAGCCAGCGAAACCACCGGCAGCGTGAAGTTTGCGGTCTGCGGACCGACAAACCACGTACCGCCGAACAGCGGCGCGTCCATCCAATCGGATCTGACCGCGACGGCGCGCACGACGCGAGCCTTCGGCTGGCTCACCGTGGGCTTAACATAAGAGCTCCCGGTGTTGATCAGGCACAGCGCATTCGTCTCCAGGCTGCGGTTGGTCAGCGTCAGCGGCCCCGTATAGCGGAGCGCGTTGGTGGTCGGCGTCGAGCCGTCCAGCGTATAGAAGATCGTCGCGTCCGGCGTCGGCGTGCTGAACGCCACCGCCACCGAGTCCGCATAGAAGCCCGGAGCGACAGACGGGCTCACGGCGGCGACCACGCCCGCGTACGACACGGCCGTGCTGTTCGCCGTGCCCGGCGTGGGCGACGGCAGGACGCGCCACGCGTCGCCGCCGTCGGGCGAGCGTCCCGCGGAGCAATCCGGCGGCATCACCGGCACCGCCACGTGGTCGGCGACCGCTCCGCACGGCGTCGTCAGGTAGAGGTCGCAGCCTCCTGCGCTGACCTTGAAGTTCGTGTGCAACGCCGACTCCGTTCCGCCCTGAAGGCGCAGCCCGAGAGCAAAGAACGCGTCCGACGTGGACGGCTTCGATTGATGAAGGCTCGCGGCGCAAACGTTTGTCCCGGGACGGAGCAGGGATAAAAAACGCGCCGCATCCAACGCGTTGGTCAGCCAGGCCCCCTGATAATCCACATTGTAGCTGTCGCCGGAATAGTTCGTGTAACACACGTCGCCGGGCGGCATCTTGAAACGGAAAACCTCGGCCCCGTTGATGTGCAGCACGACGCCATCGTCGAAATAATGCCGCAAGATCACATCCCCCGCCTGCGCTGCATCGGGCACATCGGGCAGCACGAATGAGGTCCGGAAAAAATACGCGGGATGGAATAAACCGGCCGAATTCGTCGCCAGCAAGGTTCCCTCGGCCATCGCCCCGCTCCGCGTGGAACCGAAGCGGGCCGTGCCGGCCGGCCACGCCGAATCGTCGTAGGCCGCGGCCGGCCACGTGCCCGCGGGAACCGTCCCCTTGTCCCAATATTTCCACGCGGCGCCCTCGGCGACCAGCACGCCGCTGTTCTCCCGTACGGAAACTGGTTTACGGTCCTTCTTGGAAGCCCACACCAGCAGATGGCCGTCAGCCTTGAGGACGAGATAAGGCAGCGTCCAACGGAACGGGGCGGCGGCGTCATCCGACAAGCCCCAACCGTCGAGCGAAACGGCGTCCGGGCCGGTGTTGACCAACTCGATCCAGTCCGAATAGTCGCCGTCCTCATCAGCGATCAGCGACCGGTTTGACGCCACGACCTCGTTGATGCGCACGGCACCCTGGGCGGAGATCCCCGCAAAGACCGCGCCCATGCAACACCACCGCACGCAGAAATGGAAAGTCTTCCACATAATTGCGATTCATCATTTTGCAACACCACTATACTGAAAAATGGCAAGCCGACCAACCGAATAACCTCAGAAACCACGTTTTCAAGAACCCCATGTCATAATCCGCTTCCCCCCTTGACAGGGATGGGGGTTTCTCCGTATAGTGTCTGCCTTTCCTGCGGTGCGTCTAAGGAGACAATCCCCGCTGCGGGTCATCTGGCCTTTCCGGCCCGATTTCGCTTTACAGCAAGCGGGGGTATTATCTATAGTGTGCGCCGGAAAGTTAACAAAAGAAAAGAAAACGCGGAACAAGGACCGCAAAGCAGACTATGAGCCAGATCGATAAGACAGCAATTCGGAAGCAATTCCAACGTCACGAGCGTGACACCGGTTCAAGCGAGGTTCAGATCGCCGTTCTCACAAAAGAGATCGAAATGCTCACCGAGCATCTCAAGGCCAACAAGAAGGATCACAGCTCCCGCTACGGGCTGATCCGCAAGGTAAACACTCGCCGCAGTCTGCTTGACTACCTCAAGCGTGAAGATGAGGCCATTTACCAAAAGGTCATCAAGGATCTCAGCCTCCGCCGTTAAACGTGTGCGTGACCGGCTACGTGGCCAGACAACCGCGTAGCCCCGTTTTTGCTCCGCTCCGGCGGAAACCTTCTAGCGGACCTCACCACTCGAATGAGTGAGCCATCTTTCCTGGCACATGAGCTTTCCGGTCCTTGTCTGCTGAAAGGTTGAGCAGAATGAATGACACGACCTCGGTCTCCATCAATGTCGGTGGAGCCCAGATGACTATTGAGACCGGACTCCTTGCCCGTCAGGCCGCAGGCGCCACCGTGTGCCGCCTCGGCGATTCCATGGTGTTCTCCGGCGTGACCAACACCGACAAGCCGCGCGAAGGCATCGACTTCTTCCCCCTGCAGGTCGAGTACCGCGAGAAGTATTACGCGGCCGGCCGCTTCCCCGGCGGATTCTTCAAGCGCGAGTCGCGCCCGAGCGAAAAGGAAATCCTGACCGCCCGCATCATCGACCGCCCGATCCGCCCGCTCTTCCCCGACGGCTACATCAACGACGTCCAGGTCAACAACATGGTGCTCTCGGCCGACTGCGAGAACGACACCGACGTCCTGGCCGTCAACGCCGCCTCCGCCGCCCTGCACATCTCCGACGTCCCCTTCATGGGCCCGATCGGCTGCGTGCGCGTCGGCCGCATCAACGGCGAATTCGTCATCAACCCGACCCATGCCCAGCGCAAAGAAAGCGACCTGGACCTGATCTACGCCGGCACGCGTGAGCGTTTCCTGATGATGGAAGGCGGCGCCGCCGAAATCACCGAAGAGGATTTCCTCGCCGCGATGAAGTTCGCGCACGTCGAGGTCGTCAAGATCGTCGACGTCCAGCACGAACTGCGCAAGCTGCTCGGCAAGCCCGCCAAAATCGTCGCCGACCAGGCGCCCAACGCCGAGAAGATGGCGTTCCTCTATGCGAGCGGCGGCGAAGCCCTGCGGCAGGCGCTGCTGATCGCCGACAAGATGGCGCGCCAGGACGCGGTCAAGGCCATCAAGGAAGATCTGCAGGCCAAGACCATCGCCAAGTGGCCCGAAGAGGTCACCGCCGCCTCGTTCGTGACGCTGTTCGACACGATGGAGATCGACCTCGTGCGCAAGAACATCCTCGAGGACGGCAAGCGCATCGACGGCCGCGGCGCCGAGGACATCCGCAAGCTCTACGCGCAGATCGGCGTGATGCCGCGCGCGCACGGCTCGGCCATCTTCGAGCGCGGCGAGACCTCCGCCCTGGGCTCGGTCACCCTCGGCACCAAGAAGGATGCGCAGGAGCTCGACGCCATCACCGGCGGTGACACCAGCAAGTCCTTCTTCCTGCACTACAACTTCCCGCCCTACAGCGTCGGCGAAGTCGGCCGGCTCGGGTCAACCGGCCGCCGCGAGATCGGCCACGGCGCCCTCGCGGAGCGCTCGCTCGCGCAGGTCGTCCCGCAGGACTACCCCTACAGCATCCGCGTGGTCTCGGACATCATGGGCTCGAACGGCTCTTCCTCCATGGCCTCCATCTGCGTCGGCACGCTGGCGATGATGGACGCGGGCATCCCGATCAAGGCGCCCGTCGCGGGCGTCTCGGTGGGCCTTTTCACGAACAAGGACGAGAGCCAGAAGATCCTGGTCACCGACATCCTCGGCTCCGAGGACCACTGCGGCGACATGGACTTCAAGGTGGCCGGCACCCGCAAGGGCATCACCGGCTTCCAGGTCGACCTGAAGCTGCGCGGCCTCACGTGGGACGTGGTCGAAGCCGCTCTGCAGCGCGCCAAGCAGGGACGCTTCCAGATCCTCGACTTCATGCAGTCGGTCATGCCGGCCCCGCGCGCGGAGCTCTCCGCCTACGCGCCGCGCATCACCGTCATGATGATCCCGGTGGACAAGATCGGCGCGCTGATCGGCCCCGGCGGCTCCAACATCCGCCGCGTGTGCGAGATCTCCGGCGCCCAGATCGACATCCAGGACGACGGTTCGGTCAGCATCTTCGCCAACAACGCCGAGTCGCTGGCCATCGCCCAGAACGAGGTGGCCTCCCTCACGGCTGAAGCCGAAGAAGGCAAGCTCTACGAAGGCACCGTCACCGGCATCAAGGAGTTCGGCTGCTTCGTCGAGATCATGCCCGGCAAGGACGGCCTCTGCCACATCAGCGAGCTCGCGGACCGCCGCATCGGCTCGGTCGAGGACGTCTGCAAGATCGGCGACAAGATGTGGGTCAAGTGCATCGGCATCGACGACCGCGGCCGCATCAAGCTCAGCCGCCGCGAAGCGATGCGCGACCTGGACCAGCAGAAACAGAACGGCTAACCGTTCAAACTCGAAAAGCCCGCGACACCCGTCGCGGGCTTTTTCACATCAACGGCCAGCAGACCGTTCCCTGCCATGATCCCCCGCCTTCCATCCGTCCCCATCCGCGTGCTCGGCATCGACACCTCGCTGCGCTCGACCGGCGTGGGCATCCTCGATGCCGCGGGCTCGCGCATGGTGCCGGTCTATTACGGCACGGTCAAAAACCCTGCCGGACGCCCCCTTTCCGCCTGCCTGCTCCACCTTCAGGACGAGATCGCCAAGCTCATCCAGACGCACGAGCCGCAGGCCGTCGCCATCGAGGGCATCTTCTACGCAAAGAACGTCAAAACCATGCTGATCCTCTCGCACGCGCGCGGCGCAATCATCGCCCAGTGCGCGCGCATGGGCCTGCCGGTCTACGAGTACGAGCCGCGCCGCGTAAAGATGGCGGTCGCCGGCTACGGCGGCGCGGAGAAAGCGCAAATCCAGAAGATGGTCAAGACGCTGCTCGGCCTGCAGGAAGAACCGCAGAACGACGCGGCCGACGCCCTCGCGCTCGCCATCACGCACCTGCACAACCGCACGGCCCTCGCCGCCCTCTCGGCCGAGCCGGTGTGAGGCCTTTTCGAAAGAATCGGACGAATCGAAACATTCGATTACCTCGATTCACTCGACTCGTTCTTCTCCCCACGCGTCATCGCTTGCCGGCACAAGGGCACCAGCGCCGCCGCGAGCAGCGCGATCAGCAGCAGCACGAAAAGCAGTTCCAACAACGTGAACCCATCACGAATGCGCATCCCTCACCCCGCAATCTCATCAGGCACCCGGAAAGGAACCGGAATGCCAGCAAGGCCACAAAGAGCAGCACAACCGGCGCCGAGGCGACGAGCGGCACCGCCGTCATCCACATGAGGCCGCGCACTCTCGCGGTCCGGTCGCGCCGGCAAGCCGGCCAAGATCAACGTCGAAGTCGAAACACCCCGCCTTGTCATCCGGCTTCCGGGCAGCGGGATCGGCGTCCGCAGGCCAGACCGGCGGGAGCCCACCGCCCCGCGTTCCGTGTTCGCACCGGTGATCGACCCTATCGGATTTTCTTGATCAGGCCGTTTACAGATTACCAGGAACCTGTTGTGAACCGCATCCCCAACCTCACGTTTTCCGGCAGCCGTAGACGCCGAGCGCGTTCTGCCAGAAAACCTTGTCGAGCGCGGCTTGCCCCTTGGACATGAAATAGTCCAAGGCGATCCGCTGTACCGTGGCGAGCGGCGCGTAACGCCCGCAGACCGGCCAGTTACTGCCGTAGAGCAGGCGGTCGGCGCCGAAGAGCCCCCACAGGACATCGAGGACCGGCGCGTAGCAGGACGGATCCGCAGGCGCGTCGCCCGCGGTCCGCTTCGTGCCTTCGACGAGCCCCGACACTTTCATGAACACGTTCGGCCGATCCGCCAGCCGTTTCATGAGTTCCCCCCACGCCGCCGGCGGCGGGGCGCCCGTGACCGGCGCGTTGGCCAGGTGGTTGACGATCAGGCGCAGATGCGGCACGGCCTGTGCGAGGGGCACGGCCTGCTCCACCCAGACGGTCGGCGAGTGGACGTCGAAACAAAACCCGCGGTCGGCGATATCCCGCATGTCCCTGAGGAATGCCCGATCCTTAAGGCCAGCCTCAAGCGACCCGTCGCGGATGCGGACCCCGCGGAACAGCGGGTTGGCGGAAAAACGTTTCAGGTGCCCCGCGAAGGCGTCCGTGCCGATCGGCAGGTTTCCGACCAATCCGAGGGTCAGCGGATCGCGCGCCGCGAGATCGAGGACCCACTGGTTGTCCTCCACCCAGGGGCTGGCCTCGACGACCACCACGCCGTCGACGCGCTGCGGCACGGGCAGCGCCCGGTAGTCGTCCGGCAGTGTTCTCCGGCAGAGCAGCGCGTCGCTCTTCGGCGGCCACGGAATCCCCTGAGGCCGAGACGGGTCGTAAAAGTGCACATGCGTGTCGATGACCTTGGCAGGCCGGACGTTATCGGACTGAGGTGCGGAGCAACAGCCCCCGCACAGGGATGCCGCCGCGGCCGTTGCGGACCGGAGGAATGCGCGCCGTGAGTTCTTCATAATGTTGACAATCTTATCAAACCGTGCCACGCTCTGAGCATGAAAAAACGTTTGGACAGCCTCGTTTCGCTCTTGGACGAAACGCTCGGGATCGCGGCCTTCCGCGACGCCTCGAACAACGGCCTGCAGATCGCCAACGACGGCTCGCTCACCAAAGTCATCACCGGCGTCGACGCCAGCCTGCGCCTGCTCAAGGAGGCGGCGGCGCGCGGCGCGGACTGCGTGGTCTGCCACCACGGGTTGAGCTGGGGTGACTCGCTCAAACGCATCACCGGACTCAACCACCGGCTCGTCTCCTACGCCATCCATCACAACATCGCGGTTTATGCGGTCCACCTGCCGCTGGACGCGCACCCGCGTTTCGGCAACAACGCGCAGCTCTGCAAAGCGCTGGGGCTGTCGCGCCTGAAGCCCGCCTTCACTTACCACGGCGAAACCATCGGCTTCACGGCCGCCTATGCGAAAGCCGTTCCTTTTGAAGCGTTCTGCGGGCGCGTGCGTACGCGGGTGAACCCCGACTGCCGCATTCTGGACTTCGGCGCGAAAAGCGTGAAGACGGTCGGCGTGGTCTCCGGCGGAGCGTCCGACATGATCGATCAGGCCGCGGGGCTCGGCGTGGACGTTTACCTCACGGGCGAGCCCAGTCTGCAAGGCTACAACCTCGCCGAACACCTCAACCAGAACGTCGTCTTCGCGGGGCATTACGCCACAGAAACGTTCGGCGTGCAGGCGCTCGCCCGGCTGATCAGCCGGAAGCTGCGCTTGCACGCCGAATTCGTGGACTTCAAGATCGGCTATTAAACCGTTGTCGGCGCGACGGCCTGGCAAGGCTTCGCGCAGTGCGAGCAACCGTGCGTGCAGCCGGCGGGACGCGAAACATCCTCGCCCGTCCAACAGTAGGTGCAGAGCTTCTCTCTCGGCAAACCGATCGCCTCGACCAGATCGTCGAGACGCTGATATGCGAGCGACGACAACCCGAGGCGCTGGCGGATGCGGCCGACCATCTCTTTGTAAGGCGCGCCGTCCGGATCGAGATATTTCGCGACATCGGCATTCTCGCCTTCGATCTCGCGGATGAAGCGGCGCGTCGCCAGATCCATCTCGCTCTTGGAGCGGGAGAAATTCAGGAAGCGGCACTGATACAGGAGCGGCGGGCAGGCGATCCGCATATGGATCTCCTTGGCCCCGTCGTCATAGAGCCGTTTCACCTGGTCGCGCAATTGGGTGCCGCGCACGATCGAGTCGTCGCAGAAAATCAGGCGTTTGCCTTGGATCAGCCCCGGCACCGGGATCAGCTTCATCTGAGCGATCAGCTCGCGCGCCTTCTGGTCTGGCGGCATGAAGCTGCGGGGCCACGTCGGCGTGTACTTCACGAAGGGGCGCGCATAGCGGATGCCCGCCTCCACCGCATAGCCGAGCGCGTGCGCCACGCCGGAGTCCGGCACGCCGCCCACCGAGTCGGCTTCCACCGGATTGCGCCGGGCCAGCGCGCCGCCGCAGCGGTAGCGGGACATCTCCACATTGCGTCCCTCATACGCCGAAGCCGGATATCCGAAATACACCCACAGGAACGAACAGATCGCCTGCTTGTCGCCCGGTTGCAGCAGCGTCTCCACACCTTCCGGCGAGCACCGCACCATCTCGCCCGGCCCCAGCTCGCGGCTCACCACGTAGCCGAGATTCGGGAAGCAGCACGATTCCATCGCCACCGCGACGGCCCCATCTTTCTGCGCCACGATCACCGGCGTACGCCCGTAACGGTCGCGCACCGCAAACAGCTCGCCCTCGCTGTTCAGGATCAGCATGGAGCAGGAGCCCTCGATCTTCTCCTGCGCATAGCGCACGCCTTCCGCCATAGTCGACTGGGAATTGATCAGCGTGGCGACCAGCTCGGTGGGATTGACCCCGCCGCGGCTCATCTCGGAGAACTGGACCGAATGCGTGGTGTACAGCTCCTTCACCAGCGCGTTCAGGTTGGTCACCACCCCCACCGACACGATCGCGTAAACGCCCAGATGCGAGGAGATGATGAGCGGCTGATCCTCGTTGTCGCTGATGATGCCGATGCCGCATTTTCCTTGGAAGCGCTTGAAATCGTTCTCGAATTTTGTCCGAAACTGCGAATTGGAGATATCGTGAATAGCCCGCTGAAATCCTTTTTCAGACAACACCGCCATACCGCCGCGCATGGTGCCGAGATGGGAATGATAATCCGTTCCGAAAAAAAGGTCCGCAACGCAGTCCTCCGTCGCGACCGCTCCAAAAAAACCACCCATGACAACCTCCAACAGAATTGTGCACTCAAAAATGTCCGACAAAATCGTCCGGTGAATACAATACTGCTTTAGGAGGTGTCCGCCAAACCAAAAGGGAAAAAATCGGGGCGCGGCCGATTCCGAACCCGCCGCGCCCCGTTCCGTCCCGCCTCATCCGCCCGCCGGGCGGACGCCTACGCGCGAACGCCCTCGTCGAGCAACACGTTCAGCGCCTGCAGATAGGCCAAGATGCTGGCCTCGATCACATCGGTCGAAATGCCGCGCCCATGGAAAACGCGCGCGCCGTCGCGCACGCGCACCGTCGCCTCGCATTGCGCATCCGTTCCGCCCGTGATGGCGTTCAACTGGAAGCTCTCCAGCGAAACCTTCACCCCCAGAAGCTGATTGATCGCCTTGAAAGAGGCGTTGATCGGCCCGTCGCTCGCCGCGACCTGCTCGATCAGCTTGCCGTCGCGAACCAGCCGGATCGTGCTGACCGGCGTGATGGCGTTGCTCGCCGTCACGTTGAAGCGGTCGAGCTTGACGCGCTCGACGATCATGGTTTGGAGGCCATGTGCCAGCGCCTCCAAATCGGCATCGCTCACCGTTTTCTTGCGGTCGGCCAAGTCCTTGAATTTCGCGAACAGCTCATTGACCTGCGCCGACTCCATGTGGAAACCCAACTCCTGCAGACGGGTCTCGAAGGCATGGCGCCCCGAGTGCTTGCCCAGCACCATCTTGTTGCGCGGCAGGCCGATCGACTCGGGCGTCATGATCTCATAGGTCAGCGGGTTCGCCAGCACGCCGTGCTGATGGATGCCCGCCTCGTGCGCGAAGGCGTTCTCGCCCACGATCGCCTTGTTCGCCTGGACCTTGCTTCCCGTCACGTTGATCACGCAGCGGCTGGTCGCATAGATTTTGGTCGTGTCGATATTCGTCTCCGCCCGGAAGAACTCGCGGCGCGTGTGCAGCGCCATGACGATCTCTTCCAGCGAGGTGTTGCCCGCCCGTTCGCCGATCCCGTTGACCGTGCACTCGATCTGGTCCGCGCCGGCGCGCACGGCGGCCAGCGAGTTGGCGACCGCCAGCCCCAAGTCATTGTGGCAGTGGACCGAGAGACGCGCCTGGGCGATGTTCGGCACGTGTTCGCGGATGTCCGTGATCAACTGCCCGAACTGTTCCGGCACGGCATAGCCCACGGTGTCGGGAATATTCACCGTCTTCGCGCCCGCCGCGATCACGCCTTCGACGATGCGGTAAATGAACGGGCGCTCGCTGCGCGAACAGTCTTCCAGCGAAAACTCCACATCGCCGCAGAGATTACGGGCATATTTCACCATGGCCACCGCTTGGTCATACACCGCGTCCGGCGTCATCTTCAGCTTGTACTCCATATGGATCGGAGACGTGGCGATGAACGTGTGGATGCGCGGATGCGCGGCGCCGCGCACCGCCTCCCATGCGCTATCGATGTCCTTAGGCAAAGCGCGGCAGAGGCTGGCCACCGAGGCGTTCTTCACAATCCCCGCGATCGCTTTCACGGATTCGAAATCGCCGGAAGAGGCAATGGCGAAACCGGCCTCGATGACATCCACGCGCAGCGCCTCAAGGTGCTCGGCCACCAGCAGCTTGTCACGCAGGTTCATGGTGCAGCCCGGCGACTGCTCGCCATCGCGCAGCGTGGTATCGAACACATAAATGCGCCGCATTTCTTGGGTCTCGTTCATTGCGTTTACCTCGTTCTGCCGCCCGAGCGCGGACGGCGTTGTTCTCGTTTTGGATGGTCGTCTTCGTCGGAACGCCTGTGGCTCATCGCATCGCCTCCGGGGAAAACAAAAACTCCCGCGGAATCTGTTCGATGTCCCACGGGAGTTCTGTCCTTGCGTTTCTGCTTCTGAACCTACACGACAAGAATCCCGTGGCCGCTAAGCAGCCAAAGGTCGGTAAGTCGAAGCGCAAACACTTGATAGGCACAATTCATCGTTTTCAGTATTTCATAATTCGGCAACGGGACGCAAGCGGTTTCCGCGACCGCCCCGATTTTTTGTGCGATCTTGACTAGGCAACCTTTTTTTGTTCATATCTCGGTGTGAATAAATGATATTCGATTCAGCGTTGACGATCCTTCTATTGGCCACGACGAACGGATTTGCGGCCACGGGCCAACGCCTCACCGTCTATCAAAAAGAAAAAACCTCAACACCAACCCGGGATCCCCTATGTCGACCAAGCACGCCCCAGCACGTTTCTGCCTGGAAGTCTCGCCCGCGCCCTGCGTGCTGGTCCTCTTCGGCGGCACCGGCGATCTCACCCGCCGCAAGCTCATCCCCTCTCTGTTCCAGCTCCATACGCGCGATTTGTTGCACGCCACCTCACGCATCGTCGGATGCGGGCGCTCCAAGCACGACGCGGACTCGTTTCGCGAACTGGTCGCCAGCGCCCTGCCGCAGGCTCCGTCGCACCTGCGCGAAACCTTTCTGTCTCGCTTCAGCTATGTGCGCGTCGAGGACGACCCCGATTCGTTCACCCGGCTCGCCAGCCATCTCGGCGCCCTCGACGCCCTCGAAACGCCGGCCCCCTTCAACCGGCTCTACTACCTGGCCCTGCCCCCCGATTCATGCCAACCGGTCACCGCACGACTCGCGGAAACGGGCCTGCTTGACGAGTCCGCCGCCCTCGGCGCCTGGCGGCATCTGATACTGGAGAAGCCGTTCGGCACCGACACGTCCTCGGCGGCCGCGCTGAACAGGTTCCTGGGACGCTATGTCCGCGAAGATCAGCTTTTCCGCATCGACCATTACCTCGGCAAGGAGACGGTCCAAAACCTGCTGATCCTGCGTTTCGCCAACATTCTCTTCGAACCGGTCTGGAACGCACGGCACGTGGACCACGTCCAGATCACGGTCGCCGAGACGCTCGGCATCGAACATCGCGCCAGCTATTACGAGCAGACGGGGCTCCTGCGCGACATGTTCCAGAACCACCTGCTCGAAATGCTCGCCCTGACCGCCATGGAGGCCCCGTCCGAATTCTCCGCCGACGCGATCCACAAGGAGAAACTCGCGCTGATCCGCGCCATCCGCGCTTTCCCTGCCGACGCCCTCCACACCTGCATCGTGAGGGGACAGTATGCCGCCGGCAACGGTCTCGCCGCCTATCGGGCAGAGCCCGGAGTCGGGCCGGAATCGGCCGTCGAAACCTATGCCGCGGCGAAACTCTGGATCGACACCCCGCGCTGGCGCGGCGTCCCTTTCTACCTGCGGTCCGGCAAACGCCTCGCGGTCCGGTCCAGCACGATCACGCTGGTCTTCAAGCCCACGCGACACGCCCTCTTCGGCGCCTGCGAACCGGATGTCCTCGTTCTGAAAGTGCATCCCGACGAAGGCATGAGCCTGAATCTCCAAGCCAAACGGCCCGGGCCGAAACTGTGCCTGGGAGAACTGCCGCTGGCCTTCAACTATGCGGACCTGGGCGCCGAGCTCGACGCGCCCGACGCCTACGCGCGACTGCTGCTCGACGCCATGCTGCACGACCACACGCTGTTCGTGCGCAACGAAACCATCGCTGCGGCTTGGCGGCTTTTCACGCCCGTCCTGCAAACCTGGCTCGACACTCCGGACGCGTGCCCGCTCCATCCCTATCCCGCAGGGTCAGACGGCCCGGACGCCGCCGCGGACCTGCTCGCCCGCGACGGACGCGCGTGGCGGCCCTTGTGACGTGACGCGGCCGAAGCCTCACTTCGTGAAGATCTTGGTTTTCGCCTGCCCCCCCTTCATCGGGAAAATGCCGACCATCTCGGGGTCCACACAAAAAACCGCCAGGTTTTCTTTAAAGTTTTTTCCGAAAAAGGGGAACGTTTCCAGCACCTTGGCCTTCACCGTCTCGTCCTTGCACAGCGTCGCCACGCCCTTATACCTCAGATAGGCGCTGCCGTCGGCCGCCGTCCGCGAAACCTCGATCTTCGGATTCTTCAGCAGCTGCCCGTACACCTCCTTCGTGGCCGAGGTCACGAACAGCAACTTGTTGTCCAGCACAAACGTATATTTGATCGGACGGACGCGGGCGCCGTCGCCGTCGCACGTCGCCAGATAGAAATGGCCGGCCTTCTCCAAGAACGCCGCCACGTCCTGCATGAAGACGTCCTGCTTGTCCGCGCCGTCCTTCAAGAGCACATAACTCTTCACCTCCAAAGCCTCCGCTTGTTTCGGCGCCTCCTGACAAACGCCGACCAACGCCGGAACCACCAACGACAGCCACATTTTCCGCATGGAAACCTCCTTTTTTGAATAATTGTCGGGAACAGTTTAAACCTGTTTTTTTAGAATGCAATCCGTAAAAACGGGCGAACCTTAGGCGCAGGGGACCCGCGCGCGCCCCCGCCGAATCCGGGTTTGACACCTCCGGCGCTTTGGATTAGTCTATGCGCCACTCAACGATCATTAGGAGCATATCATGGAAGTGATTATCTGTCAGAGTGCCGAAGAAGCCAGTCAGCTGGCGGGAGCACGCATCAGCAACGCCGTCCGCAACAATCCCGCAACCGTTCTCGGCCTCGCGACCGGCAGCACACCCCTGTTGCTTTACAAAGAGCTGATCAAGGCCTGTCAGTCCGGACTCGATTTCAGCCGCGTCCGCACCTTCAACCTCGACGAGTATTACGGCATCTCGCCCGAGCACCCGCAGTCATACCGCAAGTTCATGGACGACCATCTGTTCAAGAAGCTGAACATCGACCTGAAGAACACGCGTGTCCCGGACGGCCTCGCCCGCGACGTGCCGGCCCACTGCGCCGCCTACGAGGCCGCGATGAAGGCTGCGGGGGGCATCGACATCCAAGTGCTGGGCATCGGCAGCGACGGCCACATCGGCTTCAACGAGCCGGCCTCCTCGCTGGCCTCGCGCACGCGCCTCGTCACCCTCACGCAGCAGACCGTGAGCGACAATGCCCGCTTTTTCGCGACCGCCGACGAAGTGCCGCGCTACGCTCTGTCCATGGGCGTCGGCACGATCCTTGAAGCCAAGAAATGCATCATGCTCTGTTTCGGCGCGAACAAGGCCAAAGCCGTCAAAGGCGCAATCGAAGGCGGCATCTCGCAGTTCAACCCCGCCTCGGCGCTCCAGATGCATCCCGACACGACCGTCTATCTGGATGAGGCCGCCGCCGCGGACCTGCAGCTGAAGGACTACTACCGCTGGGCTGCCGCCAATCAGCCGCTGTAAACAAACGTTCCGGGCAGGGACGGCCCCCCGGAGCGTCTGCGTCACCTCCGCTTCCCCGTCCTGCCTTTCAGTCAGACTGCCGCCTCACGGAAAAGAGGCGGCTCCGGCTCACACCTCCAGCGTCCACGGGCCGCGCATGTTCGGCACGAGCAATTTGTCCGCCTCGGCGTCGCCCAAGAAACGGTCTTTCGACGCGTCCCATTTCAGGCCCGACCGTCCCAGACGCATGCCGATGTGCGCCAGCACCGCCGGCATCACCGACGAAAAACCGGCGGTGACCGGCGAAATGTTCTGCCCGCCGGTGTAGATGTTCTCGATGAAGTTCTTCTCCTGCTGCCCGCTGCGGATCAGCTTGATCTCATCGTCTCGGATCTTCTCGCGGATCAACTCTGGCGGGTTCGTCTCCAGCTTGCCGTTCGTGACGTAGATCTCCTTGCCGCCTTCGCCGAAGAAGTGGCATCCGTACTTGTACTGCGACGAGACGAACACGCGCACGCCGTCGGCGTAGACGATCTCGAAGGTGAACGGCTCCGCCAAGGTGTTGTAGAGGTCGGTGAGCGGCGGCAACCGCCCCGTGATGTTCTCGATCGCAACCGGAGCGACCCCGTCCTTGTCCAGCGCCCACTGCATGATGTCGAGCTGGTGTGCCGCAAAATCGGTCAGCATGCCGCACGAATAGTCGAGGTTATAGCGCCACTGCATCGGATGGTGGATTTTCGGCGTGAACTTGCGCAGCGGCGCAGGGCCCAGCCACATGTCGAAATCCACATACGGCGGCGGCGTCTCCAAAGGCGCCTCGCTCAACTGTTCCGGCGTTTTGCCGAAGGTGGCATGGCCCTTGTTCAGGCCCACCTCCACGCGCTGCAGCTTGCCGATCCTGCCGTTCCGCACGAACTCGCACGCCATGCGGAAGTAGTCGTTCGAGCGCGACTGCGCGCCGGTCTGGAAGGTGATCCCGGCTTTCTTCACCGCATTCACCATGGCGCGTCCCTCCGTCACGGTCAGGTAGAGCGGCTTCTGCCCGTAGATGTGTTTGCCGCATTTCGCGGCCCAGACCGTATGCAGCGCGTGCCAGTGATCCGGCGTGCTGATGCACACCGCGTCAAGGTCCTTGTCGTCCAGCATCTCGCGGAAGTCCCGGAACACCTTGCAGCCGTTGTAATGCGCGTTGCCGGTCTTCTCCCCGTAAAAGCCGTTCACCTTACGGCGCCCCGGCTCGCGGCCGCCCACGCGCTCCGCTTTATAGCCGTAGAGGGGGCCTTCGGAAACGGGATCGCACACGGACACGACCTGCACGCGGTCGTTGTTGAGGAAGTTGCCGATGTTGTCCTGCGCCATGGTGCCGTAGCCCAGAATGCCGACATTGATCCGCTCCGACGGCGGCGGGCGGCGGGCCCCGCCGCGAAGGCACACACACCCCGACGAAAGGATCGCCGGCATGGCCAACAAAGAGCCCGTTCCGGACATGAAGTGGCGACGTGATATCCCCTGCTTTTTCATCTTTCCTCCTTTAACAGAAAATCGGCATCATTTCTTTTCGCCGAACACAAAATCGTCGAGATAGTAGGCGACCTTCGCCTTTGCGGTCGAGCAGAACCCCAGCCACTCCATCGACTGAAACGCAGGGCTGGAAAACAGCAAATCATTCACCTCGACATCGGGCTTGCCCGACTGCGACACCTTGACCGACCACCGCCCCGTCGCGAGCGGCCCGACGGCCGCGCTTACGGTTACCCGCACCCATGAGTCCGCCGGGATTTCCGCGATCAGCCGATCGCCGCCTTTCAACGAGCCGTCCGCCTGCGCGACGCGCGTCCGCGCACGGAGCTGACCGCCGCTGAACACAAGACACGGCCCGGTCTTGTATTCGTTGCCTCCGCCCTCCGGATAGTCGCGCCACTCCGTGAAAAACTCGGCATCCGCCGGAGCCCGCACCGCGAACCGGCTTTCCACCATGGCGTTGGTGAAGTCACAGGAAAACGTGAAATGAGGGTTGTAGGCGTAGGCGAGGCCCGGCGCGTCCTGCACTTTGAGCGACTGCTTGCCGGAAAACGCCGTGTCGGCCGTGACGGCGATGCCGTCCCCCTTCTTCTCCACGTGCGTGCTCACATTCGGAAACGGCGCATTGAGCGGCAAGCCGTCGAAATCCTCTTCCACACGCCGGACCACGAACCGCTCCGGCTGCGGCGCGAACTGGACTTCCGGATAAGTTCGGCTCGCCGCGAGTTTGCGCCATGCCCGAGACCCGTAGACGCCGGCCCGCGTATAGTCGAAGGGCCGGAAGCCCGCCTTCACGGCGGGCGAACGCCAACGGAAGCGGAAATCACCTTTCGCGGCGTCCCTGAAGCGCGGATCGGCGATCTGCGAGCGCGTGTCCTGCCCGGCCTTCTGCCAATCCTCCCACGCGCCGCAGTTGAACGCGTTGCTTGCGATGCCGTTCGGATTCCAATAGGTGTTCGCGTTCACCACCACATCCGTGACTGTGCCGGCCGCCCCGGCATGGCCGCGCCAGAAGGCCGCCGTGTCGTTGTCCCAATACACGATGTTGTTGGTGAAAAAGAAAGCGGTATGGGGTTCGATGCGCGACCGCTGGATCTGCCCGTTCATGCTGAAGGCAAAGATGTTGTTGCGGAAGACGTTCTCCTGTCCGTAATGCTGGTGGACACATCCGGTCTTCACGTGGTGGATCAGATTGTTTTCATACACCATCTTCGCGCTACCCTCGTCCGTGTAGAGGCCCCAGCCTCCGCGGCCGGTGTAGTCGTACGAATAAACGTCGTGGATGTGGTTGTTCGTGATCGCCGTGCCGTCGGAGCGACCGAGCGTGTAAATGCCGCCCATGTCGCTCAGCACGCCCCAGCCGATGTGGTGAATATGGTTGAAGGCCAGCGTGTTGCGGTGTGTCGCCGTCTCCCGGTAGCCCCACGTCCACCCCATCGAAATGCCGGTGTAGAAGAAATCGCCGATGTCGTTGTGCGTCACCTGCACATCGCTCGCATGGCCGATCCAAACGCCCGTCGCGCCAGGAAACGCGCGCCCGCCCTCCTGCAGGATGTTGTTGTCGACCACGATCTTGCCGGTCAGCTTGTCCGGCAGCTCCTCTTTTCCCCACTTGGAATCGCCGATCCGGACGGCGCCGCCGCCGATGTCGTACACGTGGCTCCGCTCCAGCACGCTCTCGCGGCACCCTTTGCGGAACCAGACGCCATGCGGACCGACGTGCGCGAACACGCAGTCGCGGAACGCCACCTGGCGCACGCCGTCCAGCTCGACAGCGGCGGGCTGCGACACCGCCGCCTGGCCGTCGCCTTGTCCACGCTCCGGGAGCTGATAGGCCGCATACATAAAGGACAGCCCTTCGAACGAAAGCCGCGAGATCCACTTGTCCGCCAAAGCGTCGCCTGTGAAGCGCAGGAACGCCGGCGTGACGGGCGCAACCGCTTCGGTTTTCCCGGGCGTCTCGCCGGGCAGGGGCAGATAGCTCAGCAGGCCCGCTTCATCGAGATACCATTCGCCGGCCTCGTCCAGCGCCTCCCTGAAATTTTCGAGCTGGTACCGCGGCAGATAGCTTTTCCAATAGAAGAAGGCCCACGGCGTACTGGGCGTCACCACCACACGTCCGCGGTCGAGATCGACCGCCTGCACACGAGACTGGCTCACTTCCCACGAATGAAACACCCGGACCACCACATTCGACAGCGCCGCGCGGCTTTTTCCCGCCAACGGCGCAATGTCGTTTTTGTCCGCGATGAACGCGCGGTGCGACAGGTCCGCGACCTTGCCGGTCAGCGGGTCGGTTCCATACGGAGACGGGGCCTGCATGTAATAATAAAACCGGTTCGGCGACCGCGCCCGCGTGGCGCGCCGCCCGTTGATATAGAGTTGTTCGAAGCGGAACGACGGATCGACCCGTGTCGACCACACGCCATCGGCGCCGACTTCGAATTTCGGCAGGCGTTTCCCGCCGAAGAAAACCGGCCTCGCGCCCTTTGCCGCGACATAGCTCACCGGTGCGTCGGCCGTGCCCGAGTCCTCGGGGCCGAACACCACCGGCTCCGTCACGCTGTACTCACCGTCAGCGAACACCACGTTGACCGGCCCGTTGAGATTGGCCTGCGCCCTCATCTGCCTGACGCGGTCACGCGCGCCCTGCAGCGTCGCCAGCGGTTGCCGGGCGTCGCCGGCCGCCGCGTCTTTGCCGGTCGGCGCCACATACAGCGTCGTCGCGCAGGCCTGCCCCACGGCCAAAAAAAACGTCCCCATCCAACACATCACCGTGCGAGTCCATATCCCCATCACGTCCCCCCTCCTCTTATGATGGGCCATTTATAGCACATTAGAGTGGCGTCGACCAGACCTTCACATGCCAAAAGGTCCAGACGGCCGACGCCGACCGCAAAATCCGAACGATCCCGAACGGGGGACGGGCTTCCCACCGCCCCCATTTTATCGGCTTGCATACCGACCCGCAGGTATGTATATTATGCGCTCCATTCAAACCCCAAGGAGGCGGACATGGCCAGAAAAACCAAGGCTGAAGCGGAAAAGACGCGCCAGAGAATTCTGAAGGCGGCGCTCGACCTGTTCGTCGAAAAGGGGTATGAACGGACGACCTTTGAGGATGTGGCAAACCGCATCCAGCTGACAAAAGGCGCGGTCTACTG
>CAZOIS010000070.1:0-21771 GCA_964579865.1 uncultured Lentisphaeraceae bacterium
GGACTGCTCGTGGACGACGCCATCGTCTTGGTGGAGAACGTGGAGCGCATCATCAGCGAGGAAGGGCTTTCGCCCATGGAAGCTACGCGCAAGTCCATGGACCAGATCACCAGCGCACTGATCGGCATCGGCCTGGTGCTCTCGGCGGTGTTTGGGCCGATGGCGTTCTTCCCCGGATCCACCGGCGTCATCTACCGCCAGTTCTCCGTCACGATCGTCACCTCAATGATGCTGTCGGTCGTGGTCGCCTTGGTCCTCACGCCCGTGCTATGCGCCACCTTCCTGAAGCCGGTGGAAAAAGGACATGACGCCGCCGAAAGCGGCATCGCGTTCATGCGGCCTTTCTTCCGCTGGTTCGACCGCATGTTCTCGCGAATCCGGGACCGGTATGTGCGGGTGGTCGGAAACACGCTTTCCCGTAAGTTCCGCTACATCGTCGTGTTTCTGGTGATCGTCGCCGCGATGGGCTACCTGTTCAAACGGATGCCCACCGGCTATCTGCCGGATGAAGACCAAGGCATTCTGATGGTCCAAGCCATGCTGCCGGCTAACTCGACGCTGGAACAGACCAAGGAAATCATGGACCAGGTGAAGGACCAGTTCCTTGAAAACGACAAGCAGGCGGTCGAGTCCTGCATGACGGTCTCCGGCGTCAGCTTCGCCGGCCACGGCCAGAACGCGGCGCTCTCGTTCGTGAAGCTGCGCGATTGGGATCTCCGCAAGAGCGAGAACCTGAAGGCCGACCAGGTGGCCGGACGCGCCATGATGGCGTTCCAAAAAATCCGCAGCGCCATGGTCTTCGCCTTTGCGCCGCCGGCGGTCATGGAGTTGGGCACGGCCAAAGGTTTTGACTTCCAGTTACTGGACCGCGGCGGGTTAGGGCATCAGGCGCTGATCGACGCCCGCAACCAGCTTCTTGCCATGGCGGCCCAGCACCCCGATCTGGCCAAGGTGCGCCCGAATGGTCTGGAAGACACGCCCGAATACCGGGTGGACGTGGACTGGGCCAAGGCCGGCTCGCTGGGCGTCCCCATCGACCTGATCCACAACACCATCTCAGCGGCCTGCGGCAGCGCCTACGTCAACGACTTCATCCAGGGCGGACGCGTGAAACGCGTCTACGTCCAAGCCGACGCCCCTTACCGTATGTTGCCGAAGGACCTGGAGAAGCTCTATGTGCGCAACACTGCGGGCAAGATGGTGCCTTTCTCCTCCTTTGCGACGGGCCACTGGGCCTATGGATCCCCCCAGTTGGAGCGCTACAACGGATTTCCCTCCATCAACATCCTGGGCGAACCGGCACCGGGGCGCAGTTCCGGCGATGCGATGCGCGCCATGGAGAGCTTTGTGAAGAAACTGCCCAACGGCTTCGGCTTCGACTGGAACGGCTTGTCTTATCAGGAGCGGCAGGGCGGTGCCCAGGCCGGCGCGCTCTACGCCTTCTCCATCCTGGTCATCTTCCTCTGTCTGGCGGCCCTCTACGAGAGCTGGCCCATCCCCATCTCCATCCTGCTCGCGCTGCCCCTGGGCGCGATCGGCGGCGTGATCGGCTCGTCCCTCCGCGGCTTGCCGAACGACATCTATTTCCAGATCGGCCTGCTGACGACACTCGGCCTGACCACCAAGAACGCCATTCTGATCGTCCAGTTCGCGAAGGCCCGCGTGGAAGAGGGCATGGGCATGCTGGAGGCGACGCTGGAAGCCGCGAAGCTACGGTTCCGCCCCATCCTCATGACCTCGTTGGCCTTCGGTATCGGCGTGATGCCGATGGCGATCGCAAACGGCGCGGGTGCCGGTGCCCAGAAGGCCATCGGCACCGCCGTTGTGGGTGGCGTCGTCACCTCCACGCTTCTGGTGACCCTGTTTGCGCCGCTTTTCTATGTGCTGATCGAAAAAGCCTTCGGCAAACGCAGCAAGAAGCTTCAAGCCAAGGCTGCCGTGGCCCAACCGACCGGGAATCAATAACATGAACAAAACCATCGCCCTTCTTTTGCTCGGCGCCGCCGGCCTCCCTATCGGCTGCACGCTGGCCCCGAAATACACCCGTCCGGCCCCCCCCGTTCCAACGGGGTGGCCGACCGGGGCGGCCTATGCTGAAACGGCGGTCGCGACAAACGCCGTCCTCGCCCCTGACTTGGGATGGCAGACGTTTTTCACGGATGAAAAGCTGCGCCAAGTCATCGGCACGGCGCTCACGAACAACATGGATCTGCGCGCAGCCGCCCTGAACGTTGAAATGGCCCGCGCGCAATACGGCATCCAGCGCGCCACCCTTTGGCCGACGATCAGCGCGACCGGCAGCCAAAGCAAGCAGCGGACCCCCGCAGACCTCTCAAACTCCGGCGAACGCCAGACCACCACGCGATACGATGCCAATCTCGGCGCGGCCGCGTGGGAGCTCGACTTTTTTGGCCGCGTCCGCAGCCTCAAGGATAGCGCTCTGCACGACTACATGGCCACGGAAGAGGCCCGCCGCAGCGCGCAGATCCTGCTGGTCTCCTCCGTCGCCGACGCCTATCTGGCGATGGCCGCAGACCGCGAAAGCCTCCGTCTGGCAGAAACCACGCTCAAGGCGCAGGAGGACTCTTACAAGCTGATCAAGCGCCGCTACGACACCGGTCTCGTGACCGAACTCGACCTCTACCGCGCGCAAACCCAAGTCGACGCCGCCCGCGGCGACGTCGCCTCGTTCAAGCAGCAAGCGGCGCAGGACGAGAACGCGCTCAACCTCCTGGCCGGAGCAACGGTGCCAGAGGAATGGCTGCCAACGCGGCTGGATGACGTCACGCCGCCCCAGGACATTCAGGCTGGATTGGTATCCGAGGTGCTTCTGCGCCGTCCCGACGTGGTGCAGTCCGAGAATCTGCTCAAGGCCGCCTACGCCGACATCGGCGCCGCGCGGGCATCGTTCTTCCCGCGTATCTCTTTGACCGCCGCGTACGGCACCGCCAGCAGCGAGCTCTCCGGCCTTTTCAAAGGCGGATCGGGAGCCTGGTCGTTCGCCCCGCAGATCGTCGCGCCGGTCTTCGACCCGCGCACCTGGTCGGCTTACAAGGTCGCCAAGGCGCAGCAGGACATCGCGCTGGCCCAATACGATAAATCCATCCAGAGCGCGTTCCGGGAAGTGGCCGACGCCCTCGCCGTGCGCGGCACCGTCAGCGAGCAGGTGGCGTCGCAGCAATCGCTGGTCCATGCCGTCGCCGAAACCTACCGCCTCTCCTCTGCCCGTTACGACAAGGGGATCGACAGCTACCTGAGCGTGCTGGACGCGCAACGGTCGCTCTACAGCGCGCAGCAGGGACTCGTCTCCCTGCGCCTGGCAAAACTCGTCAATCAGGTACGGCTCTTCGCGGTGCTCGGGGGCGGAGCCGAAACCGAAAAGAAAACCGACGAGACCGCGGCACCGCTGCTCAAAGACATCTGACACATTCGATTTGCGTTAGCAGGATAACGGCGTGGGGGGAGGGGAGAGAGAGAGGGGGGGGGATGACAAAGACATATCCAGACCATCAGAGGGAAGTAGCGCAGAGCAGCCGCGTGAAACCATCCGGTTTGAGGGCGATGGCCTTCAGCGCGTTGGGGACAGCCCTCTTCTGCGGAATTTTCACGACGGCCTGCAGTCGGCCGGCCGTTACGGCTACGGCCCTTTCCACACCCGAAGTGGCGGTCTTGACCGTCGTCCCGCGTCCGCTCCTGCTGACGACCGAATTGCCGGGACGCACAGCGCCCTATCGCATCGCGGAAATCCGGCCCCAGGTCAGCGGGCTCCTCCTGAAAAGACTTTTTCAAGAAGGATCCGACGTCAAGGCAGGCCAGACGCTCTACGAGATTGATCCCGCGCCATTCAAGGCGGCGTTGGATAATGCCGCGGCGAATCTCGCCGCCACGCGGCGAGCAGCCGACCGGGCACGGTCCGCACTGAGCGCCAGCAAGGCCGGCGTGGAAAAGCAGCAGGCGACGGTTGCTTTTGCGAGCGCAAACCGGAAACGGTTCGAAGAGCTGTTCAAAGAAAAAGCCGTCTCCGCAAGCGACTGCGAATCGGCCGTAACGGCAGCCGATGTGGCCGTAGCGGGCCTCAAGGCCGCCGAAGCCCAAGTGCAGAGCGACCGCGATGCGGAGGCGGAAGCCGAGGCGGCCATACAGCAGGCCGAAGCCGCCCTTGCGACAGCCCGGATCAACCTGGGGTACACGCGGATCACGGCCCCCATCTCCGGCCGCGTCGGCACGTCCTCCGTGACCGACGGAGCCATTGTGACGGCTTATCAGTCGGATCCGCTCGCAACCATTCAACAGCTGGACCCCATCTATGTCGACGCGCCCCAATCCACCGTTGAACTGCAGCGCCTGCAGCAGCGTCTCGAAAACGGGCAGATGCGCAGCGACGCGGCGACGGCCAACCGCGTGCACCTCCTGATGGACGACGGCGCCCCCTATCCGCAGGAGGGAACGCTCCAATTCCGCGATGTGTCGGTGAACCCCACCACCGGCTCCGTGATCCTGCGGATGGTCTTTCCAAATCCGAACGGCAAGCTTCTGCCGAACATGTTCGTCCGCGCGGTGGTGAGAGAGGGCGTCAACGAACAGGCGATCCTGATCCCGCAGCAGACGGTAACCCGCAACCCGAGAGGCGAGGCCGTCACGCTGGTCGTCGACGCACAAGGGAAAGTCCAACAACGCACACTCGCGCTCGGCCGGGCGCTCAACGACCAGTGGCTGGTCTCTGCGGGCCTCCAGGCCGGCGACCGGGTGATCGCCGAAGGAATGCAGAAAGTGAAACCCGGCGCCGCAGTGAACGTCGTTGCCTTCGAACCCGCCGCGACGCTCGCGACGAAACCGGCGAACGCGGCCCAACCGGCTTTAGGCTCAAACTAATCACCGGAGACGCAACATGCTCTCGCGTTTTTTCCTAAACCGCCCGGTCTTCGCCTGGGTCATCGCCATTCTGATCATGGTGCTCGGCGGATTGGCGATCCACACCCTGCCCATCTCCCAATATCCCCCCATCGCCCCGCCCTCCATCCGCGTGGGCTGCCTTTACCCGGGAGCCTCGGCGGAAACGGTCGAGAACAGCGTGACGCAGATCATCGAGCAACAGATGACGGGGTTGGACAAACTGCTGTACATGTCCAGCACCAGCGACGCGGCTGGCATCTCCGCCATCACGTTGACCTTCGCCCCGGGAACCGATCCCGATCTGGCCTGGGCCAAGGTGCAGAACAAGCTCCAGCTCGCGATGGCGCGGCTGCCCGACGTGGTGCAGCGCCGGGGCGTCAACGTCCGCAAATCCACCAAGAACTATCTGATGATCGTGGGGCTGATTTCCGAAGACGGCAGCATGAACGACATCGATTTGCGGGACTACGCCCTCTCCACGGTGCAACAGGTGCTGGCGCGCGTGCCGGGCATCGGCGAGGTGGAGGGCTTCGGCGGCGAATATGCGATGCGCATCTGGCTCAACCCCGACAGGCTGACAAGCTTCAACCTGACGGTGGAAGACGTCACCAAGGCGCTTCAGACCTACAACGTCGAGATCTCTGGCGGCCAGTTCGGCGGCGCGCCGGCGGATGACGCGCAGCGCCTCAACGCCCCCATCCTCGTCCGCAGCCTGCTCCGAACGCCCGAGGAGTTTGCCGACATTCTCATCCGCATCAATGCTGACGGTTCCAGCGTGCGGATCAAGGACGTCGCGAGAACAGAGTTGGGAAGCGACCTCTCCGACAGCATCACGACCTTCAACGGCCAGCCGGCGGCCGCCTTGTCCATCCGGCAGGAGCCCGGCGCCAACGCGCTGGAAACGGCCGCCGCCATCAAAGCGAAGATGGACGAGTTGAGCCGCTATTTCCCGCCGGGCGTGAAAGTCATCTATCCCTACGACACCACGCCTTTCACCCAGGTTGCGATCGAAGAAGTGGTCAAGACCCTGTTCGAGGCGGTCGCGCTGGTTTTCCTGGTCATGTACCTGTTCATGGGGAACCTGAGGGCGACCCTCATCCCGACCATCGCCGTGCCCGTGGTGCTGCTGGGCACCTTTGCGGTTCTGGGGCTGGCCGGCTTTTCGATCAACATGCTGACCATGTTCGCCATGGTGCTGGCCATCGGCCTGCTGGTGGACGACGCCATCGTCGTGGTGGAGAACGTGGAACGGATCATGAGCGAAAAGGGCCTTTCGCCGAAAGAGGCGACCGCCCGTTCCATGGACCAGATCACGCCCGCCCTGATCGGCATCGGGCTCGTACTCGCCGCGGTCTTCGGCCCCATGGCGTTCTTCTCCGGTTCGACGGGCGTCATTTACCGTCAGTTCTCCGTGACGGTCGTCGCGGCCATGCTCCTTTCCGTCGTGGTGGCCCTGATCCTGACGCCGGTACTCTGCGCCACGATTCTCAAACCCGTGCCCCAAGGGCACGAGGCGGCGGAAAACGGAATCCGGTTCCTGCGTCCCTTTTTCCGGCTCTTTGACCGCGGCTTTCTCGGCGTCCGCGGCCTTTATCTGAGTCTGGTCGGCCATGCTCTGGCTCACGCCTTCCGCTACATCCTACTTTTCCTGCTGATCGTGGCGGCCATGGCGTTCCTCTTCATGCGTCTGCCGAAAGGCTACCTGCCCGACGAAGACCAAGGCGTCCTGATGCTCCAAGCCACGCTGCCGGCGGGATCCACGCTGGCCCAGACCCAAGCGGTCATGGCGAAAGTCAGAGGCTATTTCCTTGAAGAAGAGAAAGACGCGGTCGAGTCCTGCATGACAACGGCGGGACAGAACCAGTCCGGACGGGGGCAGAACATCGGCATGGGATTCATCAAGCTCAAGGACTGGAAACTGCGCACCCGTCCGGAGCAGAAAGCCGACGCGGTGGTCAGCCGGGCGATACGCGCCTTTTCGAAGATCCGCACCGCCATGGTATACGTCTTTGCGCCGCCGGCGGTTCTGGAGCTGGGCAACGCGAAAGGCGTCGATTTCCAGTTGCAGGACCGGCGGGGATTGGGGCACACGGGCCTGATGGAAGCCCGCAGCCAGCTCATCGAAATGGCGGTCCGGGATCCCCGCCTGAGCCGCATACGCTTCAACGGGCTGGAGGACGTCCCCGAATACCGCATCGACGTCGATTACGAAAAGGCCGGCACGCTGGGGATCCCCGCGGCCTCAATCCACAGCACCATCTCGACGGCTTTCGGCGGCTCCTACGTGAACGATTTCATCAAAGACGGGCGGGTCAAGCACGTGGACATCCAGGCCGACGCGCCGTTCCGCATGCTTCCCGAAAATCTGGACAAGCTCTACGTGCGCAACTCGGAGGGCTTGATGGTGCCCTATTCGACGTTCGCCTCCGGGCACTGGATCATCGGCTCTCCGAGGCTGGAGCGCTACAACGCCTTCCCTTCCCTCAACATCCAAGCGGAGCCGGCGCCGGGAAGAAGCTCCGGCGAGGCGATGCAGGCCATGGAGGATGCCGCCCAGCAGCTGCCCCGCCAGATCGGATTCGACTGGACAGGCCTTTCCTATCAGGAGCGGCAGGCAGGCACCCAGACCGGGCCCCTTTTCGCCTTCTCTGTCTTGGTGATCTTCCTGTGCCTCGCGGCCCTTTACGAAAGCTGGACCGTCCCCGTCTCGATCCTGCTGGTCCTGCCGCTCGGGATCATCGGCGGCGTCATCGCCTCCGGCCTGCGGGGGCTGCACAACGACGTCTACTTCCAGATCGGGCTGCTGACCACGATGGGGCTGACCGTCAAGAACGCCATCCTGATCGTCCAGTTCGCCAAAGCCCGCGTCGAGCAGGGCATGGGGCTGATCGACGCCGCGATGGAGGGATCGAAGCTGCGTTTCCGCCCGATCGTGATGACCTCGCTGGCTTTCGGCTTCGGGGTGCTTCCCATGACACTGACCACGGGAGCCGGCGCTGGCGCGCAACACGCGATCGGAACCGGCGTGCTGGGCGGAATGATCACGGCCACATTCCTCGTGGTCCTCTTTGCCCCCCTGTTCTACGTGCTGGTCCAAAAGACCTTCGGCAAACGCACGCCGACAAAAACGGAATGATGGCGCACGGGAACGGCGGAAGATTGGCGGAGCCTGCGGGCGTGGCCCGGGCCGTTTCCCGACGAGCCGCCCATCGGAGCCCCGACGGCCTCACACCTGATCGGGCACCACATAAGGCGCGCGGTATTCGCGGGTGAGCAGCGCATTGGCTTCGGCATCGTTTGGGAAACGCATCGTTGCAGGATCGAAGGTGAGCGTACGCCCCAAGCGGTACGCGATGTTCCCGAGATGGATCACGGCGCAGGAATAGAACCCCTCCTCGATTCCCTTGTTGAACGCCGCAGGGTCGGGCTCGCGGATCGCTTTCACGAAATTTCCGTAGTGGTCGCCCGTGCCGGAACCGGTTTCGCCAGGCTCGCGCTTCTCGCCCATGAAAGTCCGCCACTCGTTCACGTCTTTGGCCATATAGCCCTTTGACCCGAAGAAGAGGTTGCCGGTCACATTGCCCCCGCTCGTGGCCATGTAGCCGTTGCCCTGCGAGGCGCCCTTGAGCCACAGGCCGTCCTCGCCGTTCGCGATCCAGTGGCGCACCTCGAACTGCAGCATTTTCTTCTTGTCGCAGCCGCCCGCAGGATTCGGAAACTCGAACATCGCCATCAGCACATTGGGCGTTTCCTGCGCATCGTCGAACATGAAATGTCCACCCATGGCCGTGACCTTGGTCGGCAGCGTCACGCCCAGGCCCCAGCGCGCGATGTCCATCTCATGCACGCCCTGGTTGCCCATGTCGCCGCAGCCGTAGTCCCAGTTCCAGTGCCAGTTGTAGTGGAACCGGTTCTTGTTGAAGGGCCGCTTCGGCGCGGGGCCGAGCCACAGGTCGTAATCCACGCCCGCAGGCACCGGCTCGTCGGGATAACGGCCGATCGTGTTACGCCACTTGTAGCAGAGGCCCTTGGCCATATAGACCTCCCCGAGACCGCCCGCGCGCAGAAACTTGGCCATCGTCTGCGCGCACGGGTTGCTGCGCTGCTCCGCGCCGTCCTGCACCAGCACCTTGTACTTCTTGGCGGCCTCGACCAGCTTCTGGCCCTCGTAAACGTTGTGGCAGCAGGGCTTCTCCACCGAGACGTGCTTGCCGGCCTGGATCGCCCAGATCGCCGCCAACGTATGCCAATGGTTCGGAGTCACGACCGAAACGGCATCGATCTCTTTGTCCTCGTACAGCTTGCGCAGATCGGTATAGGTCTTCGGCGTCTTCAGCCCTTTGTCCGAGAAATGCTTCTTGATGACCGGCGCGAACTGGCTCCCGTCCACATCGCACAGCGCCGCCACCTCGACGTTCGGCAGCGCGGTGTAGGCCTTGATGTGACTCTGCCCCATGCCATGGATGCCCACGACCGCCACGCGCACCCGGTCGTTCGCGCCGGCCCACGCCCGGCTCGTTCCCCACAGCATCGCGCCCCCCGTCGCCGCCATAAACTGACGTCTGTTCATAGTCTGCCTCCATTACGTTTTCAGCCGAGAAATCCAACCGCCCAGCAACCGCATCCACTGTTTGCGATCGAGTGTATGTTGCGACTCGCGAACACGCAAGCCGATAACGCGTTTTTATTGTGCCGCTCCGCCAAATCGGCTATCTTAATGGCAATTACGGGACAAATGAACCGTCCGCTTGTAAGTGTTGATTGACTATGGCGTGCGTGGACGGTAGAGGGGATCACCCCATGCGAAAAACAGCCTTACCACCGAAAATCAACCTGGCGCTCACCTCTTTTTTCAGCGCCGACGACATCCTGATCCACCAGGAAGAAGTCTCGCGCAACCAGCTGATTCGACAGCTCCTGACCCACTTGGCCAACGGCCACGGGATCATGGAGGTGGACTCCTATTACAACGCCATCATCGAACGCGAAAACGCCAGCGACACCGTGGTGTCCAACGGCATCGCCATCCCGCACGCCCGTCTGGACGATCTCCAGCGGCCTTACGTCGGCGTCGCGACCTCGGCCAAGGGCATCTCGTTCTCCGAAGATCATCCGCCCGTCCACCTGATCCTGCTGGTCCTCATCCCCCGCAACCAGCCCGGGCTCTATCTGCAGATTCTGCGCGCCCTGGCCAACATCTTGCGCGACCGCGACGCGGCCCGCTCGGTTTCGCAGCTGGCGACCGCCGAGGAGGTCATGCGTTTCTTCGAGCGCGGCGGCATGGTCCTGCCGGATTACGTCTGCGCGGCAGACATCATGGACGACGAGTTCATCTCCCTCCGCGACAACGACAACCTCAAGACCTGCATCGACTGCTTCATCGCCAAACAGATCAACGAGATCCCGGTCCTGGACCGCGACGGCGACATGGTGGGAATCGTCCGGGCCGGCGTCCTGCTCAAAGTGTGCCTGCCGGAATACCTGCTCTGGATGTCCGACCTCTCCCCGATCGTCAACTTTGAGCCCTTCACGGCCATTCTCCACAACGAGCAGAGCACCTGGCTGTCCGAAATTCTCCTTGAAGATTTCGCCTCCGTCCAAATGAAAGCGCCGGCGGTCTCCGTGGCCGGAGAAATGACCCGTCACAACGCGTCTCGCTGCTACGTTCTCAACGGCAAAAAGCTGATGGGCGTCATTAACCTGCCCCTTTTCTTGAACAAAGTCTTCAGGGAGTGACCTGTTATGTATAGCGAACCCGTCGTCAAGACCCCCCCTCTTCACGCGCTCGGAAAAATCGGCTTCATGGCCGGCATCACGGCTCTTGCGGGCTGGGGCGCCAATCGGTTCGGCATCGCGCCGACGCTGCTCCCCATAGTCGCCGTGTGCACGTTCGTTTCCGTGATCTGCACCACGCTTTTCTTCCCGACCCACCGGGTGGCCACCGCGTTTCTCGGCGTCGCCGTGCTCATCGGCACGCACGCCATGACCCTCCACGGCATGCTGCGTTCCACCGAGCTGAACATCATCCTCTTCCTCATCGGCATGATGATCATCGTCGGCGCGCTCAAAGACCTCGGCTTCCTCACGTGGATCATCCAGTCCATCATCAACAAGAAAAAGATGACGGGGACGACGTTCACGATCATCCTCTGCGCGCTGTCGGCCCTGCTCTCAAGCCTCATCGGCGAGATCTCCTCGATCGTCGTCGTGCTGGCCCTCGTCTTCCAGGTCTGCGACACGCTCAAAGTCCGCGCCACGCCGTTCGTGCTGATCGCCGTTCTCTGCACGAACATCGGTTCGGCCGCAACGATGCTCGGCAATCCGGTCGGCATCTTCATCGGCAACCGGGCGGGCTTCACGTTCAGCCAGTTCGTGCTGGGGGCCGTGCCGATCGCGCTCGCCTCGCTGCTCGCCACCATGGCCGTTGTGCTGGTCTGGTACCGCAAGAGCATCGCCGAAGTCTCGCTCAAAATGGAGGAGCACCGCAAGATCCACCAAGGCCTGGGGCCCCTGGTCCGCATCCCCCACCGTCGCGGCTTCTTCGTGCTGATGACGACCGTCCTGATCATCGCGTTCCACCACCAGATCGAAAACATTCTGGGGCTCACCGGCGCCGAGAACACCAACGCGTTCCTCATCATCACGCCGCTCATCATCGCCGGACTGCTCATGGTCTACCGCCCTCAGCGGGCGCGCCACTACGTCGAGCACGAAGTCGAATGGTGGACGCTGCTTTTCTTCATGCTGCTCTTCGCCGTCGCGGGCGGCCTGCAGGAGCAGGGGGTCACGAACAAATTCGCCGACAAACTCGCCGAATTCACCACGGGCGGCCCGAAAGCCCTGGTGCCTTTCGTCATCGGCATCACGTCGGTCGGCTCGGCCTTCGTCGACAACATCGTCTTTGTGGCGGCCTTCAACCCGGTCATCCAATCGCTGATGGAGCACGCGTCCGACTACTCGATCCTCTGGTGGGCGCTGCTCTTCGGGGCCTGTTTCGGCGGCAACATCACCGTGGTGGGGTCGACCGCCAACATCGTGGCGCTCGGCCTGCTCGAGAAACGCGGCCACGCCCACATCGCCTTCTTCGAGTGGCTCAAGATCGGGCTGTTCATCGGCGTGCTGACCGGCGCGATCACATGGGGCATGTTGACCGTCATGGAAATGCCCCGTCCGCTTAACGCCCCGGCTCCCGTCAAGGCCGTGACCGCGCACGGAGCACCTCTCGCGCCGTCGCCGGCCCAATGAGTTCATGCGGCCATCAAACATAACCAAGGCCATGCTCGTCAAATGGGGCGGCGAGTCGGTTTATGCCCAAGCCGAACAGCTTGTCCGCCGCGGCGCCGTGCTGAAGGCCGACATGAAGGGGGACCTGATCGAAGGCGTCATCGCCCGCGAGTCCGCGTCCGAAATCCACACCCGGCTGCGCATCCGCGAGAACGGCACCATTGAGAGCCTTTGCCCCTGCTACACCAACCGCAACCAGGGCCTCGTTTGCCCCCACGTCGTCGCGCTGGGCATCGCCCTCATGCTGCGGCATGCGGACCCCTTGCGGGAGCAGAAGTATCAGGAGGACCAGCGCCGCTCCCGCCGCCTGACGGAGGTGGACCCCGCCGCCTACCTCCAGCGCAGCCCGCACGGCGTTCCGGCCAGCCTCGCGCTCACACTCCCTCCCTCTTGGGCCTCCGACTTCTGGAAAGGCTCCATCGCCGTCAGCCTCCTGGTCCTGACGGACGATGACGCCCGTCCGGCCGAAACCGTGCCGCGTGGCACCCGCCTCGCCCTCTCGCCCGCAGACGACAACCTGCTGTGCGTGCTGGAAGACATCTGCGAGGGGCCGCCGCAGGGGCGCTTCGAGGTGACCGCCGCGGACTTCCTCAACATCCTCGCCGTTGCCTCTCAGACCCGTCTGACCGTGGCCGGAAAAAGCACGCTGACGGTCGAGACGGTTCCCGTGCAAACGTCGCTGCGGGTCGACCTCGATCAGCACACCGGCGAACTCCTGATTTACCCGTTCACGAAACTGCCCTTCGCACGCGCCGGCGAACTGCCGGTGTTCTTGGCCAACGGCCGGCAAGGCCGCATTTATGCCAACGGGCACATCTGGCCCATGAAGAACGTGCTGCCGGTCCCATACCACAGCATTTACCAGAAGGACGAGATCGTACCGCGCGAACGGGTCATTAACTTTCTCCGCCGCGACCTGCCGTGCCTCCGAGCCCTCATTCCGGTCGAATTCGAGCTGCAGCCCGACCTCTTCGTCGCACACCCCGGCACGCCGGTCTTCCATCTTGAGTTGCACGGCAGCCGGGCCTCGCTGCGCGCCACGCTCACCGCCTCCTACGGCCCCCACCGGTTCCCGGCCGGCGTCCCCGACACGCAAGCCGAATTCGCGCTTCCCGACCCCGAGGACATCCTCGCCTACCACACCCGCAACCTGCCCGCCGAAAAGGCCGCCGTCTCCCTTCTGCTGCATCACGGCTTTGCCGACGAAGGCCCCTCCTACACGCTGGTCGGCACGCGGGAGGTGCTCAATTTTCTCGGCAGCAGCTACCCCGCGCTGGTCCGCAACGGCTGGAAAATCGTTTTTTCCGAAAAGCTGCTCCAGATCGTGGAAAGTTTTCCAATCGTCACGCCGGTCGTGCAGGTCGCCGAGAAAAACGGCGGATGGTTCGACGTCGGCTTCACCTTCGACCTGCCGGGCCGCGGCGCGCTTCCGCCGGCCGACATCCAGCGGGCCATTAACCGCGGCGACTCTTTCCTCGAGCGCGACGGGCAGACTCTGCTCATTGACGGCGAGGCCGTCGAATCCATGCGCACGATCTTCAGCGACTGCCAGAGCCGCGAGAGCAACGTCCCCGGCCATTTCCTCATGCCGTCGGTCTATGCGCCGTTCGTGCAAGCTTCGCTCAACGCCCTCGACGGCATCGACGTCGAAGACCCGCCGGACTGGCGCGAAAAAGCCTCTCAGCGCAACCGCGCCGGCAACGCCCGCCTCGCGCCCGTGCCGTTGGGCAAACTCGAGAACACCTTGCGCCCCTACCAGAAAGAGGGCGTCTACTGGCTCCGCTTCCTCGAATCCTCAGGGCTCAACGGACTGCTCGCCGACGAGATGGGCCTCGGCAAAACGCTCCAGACCCTCACCTGGCTCAGCCTGAAGCGCTCCGACGCCCAGGCCCACGGCAAGCCCGCGCTGGTGGTCTGTCCCACCAGCCTGGTCGAGAACTGGAACCGCGAGGCCGAGACCTTCGTCCCGGACATGCGCCGGCTGATGATCAGCGGCCCCGACCGCGAGGCGCTCTTCGCCAAAATACCGGAGAGCGATCTGGTCATCACCTCCTACGCGCTCCTGCGCCGCGACCTGGACGCCTACCGCGCCGTCCAGTTCTCCGTGGCCGTGCTGGACGAGGCGCAGCACATCAAGAACCGCTCCACCCAGAACGCCGTCGCCGCCAAGCAGATCAACGCCGTCGGCAAGCTGGTGCTCACCGGCACGCCCGTCGAAAACAGCGTGGCCGACCTGTGGTCCATCATGGATTTCCTGATGCCCCAATATCTCGGCGACTACGAGCAGTTCCGCGGCGGATATGAGCTGCCCATCGCAGCCGGCGACCGCGAGGGCGAGATCGCCCAAGCCAAGCTTCGCCGCAAGATCCACCCGTTCCTGTTGCGCCGTCTCAAGAAAGACGTGGCCAAAGACCTGCCCGACAAGATCTGCAAGGTCTCCTTCTGCCCGCTCACCCTTGAACAGCAGCGCGTCTATAACGACGTGCTCGCCGAATCGCGGCGCACCATCGGCGACCTCGTCAAGGCCAAGGGCTTCGACCGCTCGCGCTTCGAAATCCTCGCGATCCTCATGCGCCTGCGTCAGGTGTGCTGCCATCTCGACCTGCTCAAGGAACATCACAAGCCCGGCGCCTACGACGAGCCCTCGGCCAAGCTCGACGTTTTCTTTGAACTTCTCGACGAAGCCATGGACGGCGGCCACCGCATTCTGGTCTTCAGCCAGTTCGTCTCCATGCTCAAACTGCTGCGTGCGGAACTCGACCAGCGCGGCATGAGCTACTGCTACCTCGACGGCTCGACTCAGGACCGTCTGGAGCAGTGCCAGCGTTTCAACCTGCAGTCCGACATACCGGTCTTCCTCATCAGCCTCAAGGCGGGAGGCACGGGCCTCAACCTCACGGGCGCGGACATGGTGGTGCACTTCGACCCCTGGTGGAACCCGGCGGTCGAGGATCAGGCCACCGACCGCGCCCACCGCATCGGCCAGAAGCGCACGGTTTACAGCATCAAGCTCATCGCGGAGCACACCGTCGAAGAAAAGGTGCTCGCGATGCAGCAGAAAAAGCAGGCCGTCATCGACGCCACCATCGGGGCCACCGACGAAACGGTCATGCAGAAACTCTCTTTCGAAGACATCCGCGAGCTGATCGGACTGTAAATGAAATCCATCGAGCGTCTCGGCCGCCAGACGATCGGGCAGCTTCTGAAGGAGTTTTCGATCCCCGCGATCATCGGCACGGTCGTCAACGCGCTCTACAACGTGGTCGACCGGCTGTACATCGGCCAGGGGTGTGGCCTGGACGCCATCGCCGGCGTCGCGCTCGCGTTCCCGTTCATGGTCATTCTCATCGCTTTCGGCACGCTGATCGGCGTCGGCTCCGGCGCCTTGCTCTCGCTCAAGCTGGGCGAAGGCAATCGGGACGAAGCCGAAAAAGTGCTGGGGCAATGTGTGGCGGTCAAGGTCCTCTTCGGTCTGACGCTGCCCTTCATCGGGCTGTATTACCTGGATGAGCTGCTCGCGCTTTTCGGCGGCACGCCGGAAGCCATCCCGTACGCCCGCGACTACCTGCGGATTGTGCTTTTCGGCAACGTCTTCGAGCATCTCAGCTTCGGCCTGAGCAACCTCATGCAGGCCGAAGGCAACGTCAAACAGTCGATGCGCTGCATGGTCCTGGGCGCGGTCCTCAACATCCTCCTCGACCCGGTCTTCATCTTCGGCCTCGACATGGGCGTGCGCGGCGCGGCGTGGGCGACCAACCTCGCCATGTTCTGTTCCGCCGCCTATGCGCTCCATCACTATCTGACGAAAAACAGCGTCGTCCGGCTCCGTCCGGCCCACATCCGCATCTATCCCCGCATGCTCCTGCGCGTTTTTGCCATCGGGTTCTCGCCTTTCTCGATCCAGCTCATGGGCGGGCTGGTCAACATCACCTTCAACCGGGCCTTTCTGAAGTGGGCCGCCACCACTCAAGCCGCGACCCTGGAAATCGCGGCGATGGGCATCGCCAACAGCGTGTTCTTCCTGCTCCTCATGCCGATCTTCGGCCTGACACATGGACTGCAGCCCATCATCGGATACAATTACGGCGCGAAGCTGTACGGCCGGGTCAGCGAGGCCTACCGGCTCGGCATGAAGATCGCGACCGCGCTTTGCTTTCTGGTCACCGGCACAGTCCTGATCTTCGCGTGGCCCATCGTGCGCTGTTTCACCCACGACCCGGACTTGCTGGACGTCGGCACGCGCGGGCTCCGCATCTTCTGTAGCGCTTTCACCGTCATCGGCATGCCGATCATCACCATCGCCTACTTCCAGGCGGTGGGACGCCCCGCGCTGGGCATTCTCCTCAGCCTGCTCCGCCAGATCCTCGTGATGGTGCCCCTGATCATCCTGTTGCCATACTGCTGGGGCACGGCCGGCATCTGGCTGGCCGGCCCCGTCTCGGACCTCCTCTCCTCCGCCGTCACCGCCTTTGCCGTCGTCGCCGAACTGCGGCACCTCCGCCGCCTGAACGAAGGCGTGGGCTGAGCCTCCGTCCGCCGCCCGCCGGTTTTCGGCCTTTCACGTGGAGGGGCAAATTTGCTATCCTTGGCGGCATGGAACAAGGGGGTGGCGAGCAGAACCGCGCAGCCGCCTTTTCAACCCCAGACGCGTCCGGATTTCCTGTCATGCCAAAGCCTTTCGCCCATCTTCACCTCCATACCAAGTACAGCCTGCTCGACGGAGCCTGCCACATCAAACCGCTCGTCCTCCGGGCCAAAGAACTGGGCATGACCGCGGTCGCCATCACCGACCACGGCGTCATGTACGGCACGATCGAATTCTACGACACCTGCAAAGCCGAAGGAATCAAGCCCATCATCGGCTGCGAGGTCTATATCCTCGCCAAAGAGCACCGCTCGAACCGCGACCACAACGTCCCCTACCACCACCTGGTGCTGCTGGCCAAGAACGAAGAGGGCTATCTCAACCTTGCCCAGATCAACACCATCGCCCACACCGAGGGCTTCTACTACAAGCCGCGCATCGACAAGGAAACCCTCCGAGCCCACTCCGGCGGGCTCATCGCCCTAGCGGCCTGCCTGCAGGGCGAGGTGAACGTCCACCTTCAGGAGCGGCACCTTGACGAGGCCGAAAAAGTCGCGCGGGAGTACATGGACATTTTCGGCCCCGACAACTTCTACCTCGAGATGCAGGATCACGGCATCCCGGAGCAAAAGGTCGTCAACGAAGGGGTGCGCGAACTTTGCCAGCGGACCGGCCTGAAAGCGGTCATCACCAACGACGTCCACTATCTGCACCAGAGCCATGCCGAAGCGCACGAGGTCATGCTGTGCATCCAGACCTCCACCACCATGAGCGACCCCAAGCGCATGCGGTACGCCTCCAACGAGTTCTATTTCAAGTCCCGCGAAGAGCTGGAAAAGCGCTTCCCCAATGACGCCGAGGCCTTCGACCTTACCCAGGAGATCGCCGACCGCTGCAACGTCACGCTCACGTTCTCAAACGGCAAGGCCGAAAGCCTGCACTTCCCGACCTTCGAGGTGCCGGAGGGCTTCACCGACGGCCTCAGCTACCTCGTCCATCTCGGCAAAGAGGGCCTCCGACGCCACTACGGGTTCGATTACGACCGCCCGGAAAACGAGGAACAGAAGAAGCTGATCGAGCGCTTCGACTACGAGGTCGGCATCATCCAGAAGACCGGTTTCATCAATTATTTTCTCGTGGTCTCGGACTTCGTCAAGTGGTCCCGCAGCCACGGCGTTCCGGTGGGCCCCGGCCGCGGCTCGGGCGCAGGCTCGCTGCTCGCCTACTCGCTGGACATCACCCAGCTCGACCCCATCCGCTTCGACCTGATTTTCGAGCGCTTTCTGAACCCCGAGCGCGTCTCACCGCCCGATTTCGATATCGACTTTTGCCAGGCGCGTCGCGAGCGCACCATCGAATACGTGAAGCAGAAGTATGGCAAGAACCGCGTCGCACAGATCGTCACCTTCGGCCAGCTCGGCGCCAAGACGGTCATCCGCGACATCGCCCGCGTGCTGGAGATCCCTCTCAACAAGTCGGCCGAATTCTGCAAGATGATCCCGGAAGACCCGAAGATCACGCTCGCCAAGGCCAAAACCGAGAACCCGCAATTCGCCGCCGCCTGCAACGTGGACCCCGACCTGCGCCGCATCATGCAGTACGCCGAAGTGCTCGAAGGCCTCTACCGCAACACCGGCGTCCACGCGGCCGGCGTGGTGATCGGCGACAAGCCGCTCATCGACCTCGTGCCGCTCGCGCGCGACAAGGACGGCTCGCCCGTCACCCAGTACGCCAAGGAACCGGTCGAGCGATGCGGTCTGCTGAAGATGGACTTCCTCGGTCTCAAAACGCTCACCGTGCTCCAGGAGGCGGTGGACCTCGTCAAGCTCGTCCACAACGAGGACGTCGTGCTCGAAACCCTGCCGCTGGACGACGCCAAGACGTTCGATCTCTTCCAGCGCGCCGACACGGTGGGCGTGTTCCAGCTCGAATCGGGCGGCATGCGCCGAATCCTGACCGACCTCCAGCCCAACTGCATCGAGGAAATCATCGCTATCCTGGCGCTGTACCGCCCGGGCCCCATGGACATGATCCCCTCGTTCGTGAAGCGCAAAAAGGGGCAGGAAAAGATCGTCTACGACCATCCGAAGCTGGAGCCGATTCTGAAGGAGACCTACGGCATCATGGTCTACCAGGAACAGGTCCAGCGCGCCGCGCAGGCGCTGGCGGGCTACTCGCTCGGCAAAGCCGACATGCTCCGCCGCGCCATGGGCAAGAAGAAGCTCGAGGTCATGATCAAAGAGCGGGCGGGCTTCGTCGAAGGCTGCCAGAAGACGAACAACATCCCGGCGGACCAGGCGGGACAGATCTTCGACAACATCGAGAAGTTCGCGGGGTACGGCTTCAACAAAGCCCACGCCGCCGCTTACGGCATCGTCACCTATCAGACCGCCTACATGAAGGCGCATTACCCCGCCGAATTCATGTGCGCCCAGATCTCCTCGGAAATCGGCAACTTCGACAAGCTCCCGGGCTTCGTCGCCGAAGCCGAAGAGATGGGCCTCAAGGTGCTGCCGCCCGACGTCAACCGCAGCCTCGACCGCTTCGCGCCGGAAGACGGCAACGTCCGCTACGGATTAGCCGGCATCAAGAGCGTGGGCGAAGGCGCGGCTGAGGCCATCGTCAGAGAGCGCAAAGCGAACGGCCCTTTCACAAGTTTCACCAACTTCTGCGAGCGCATCGACCCCGCCGCCGTCAACAAACGCGTGCTGGAAGCACTCATCAAGTGCGGGGCCATGGACTGTTTCGGCCAGCACCGCGCCCGCCTGTTCACCAATGTCGACTTCGGTTTTTCGCGCGCCGCCGAAAAACTGCGCGAAAAACAGAGCGGGCAAAGCAATCTCTTCGACATGCTGGGCGGAGGGGATGCTGGATCGTCCTCTGCCGACAGCCTTCCGGACTGCCCGCAGTGGACCGAAAAGGAGAACCTGACGTATGAGCGGGAACTGTTGGGCATTTACATGACCGGCCATCCGCTCAACCGCTACCGCCGCATCATCAAGGACATCCAGACCTTCTCGCTGACAAAGCTCGCGGATGCGCCCGACAACAAGGACATCCGCGTCGCCGGCATGGCCGCATCGGTGTCGCGCCGCATCAGCAAGCAGACGAAAGAGCCCTGGGCGATCATCGTGCTCGACAGCGGCGAGACCAACATTGAGGTCCTGGTCTTCTCCGAAGCGTTCAAGAAGTTCGAGGGCGCCTGCGTGGCGGACCAACCCGTACTCGTCTGCGGCACGCTCTCGAAGCGCGACGACCAGCCCAAAATCATCGCCCGCGAAGTCTACCCGCTCATGGACGCGCCGCGCCACTTCGGCGAAAAAGTCATCGCCGCAATCAAGGTCGAAGGCGGCCAGTCGCTCAAACGTGCCGACGGCCTGCGGCAACTGGTCGACAAGTATCCCGGCACCGTGCCCCTGCTCATCTGCCTGATTTATCCCGACAAAAAGCGCATTCTGATCAAGCCCGACAAAGCGTTCACGATCGAGCCCTCCTCGGAATTCCTCGCCGATGCGGAAACCGTACTCGGCCGGAACAGCGTGAAAATCGTGGCCAAGAAAGACATCTACAAGGAGCCGCGTCCCGAACGCCGCTGGAGCCGTGACCGCGCGGCGAGTTGAGTCCGCTGAAAGCGACGGCGAATTCCGTCTCCGGGCATTGACAGCACGCGTATCGTTCGGGTATACCTACAATAAGGTTATTGATAGGGATACAGTCATGTTGACCAAGACAATCTGAGACCATAACACTCGGGAGCAAACACAATGCCGTACAAACACTGTTCCGAAGAGTTTGACGTTTCATTCAAGAAAACACAGGGGCTAAAATGGTTGCCATGGGTCGGAACCTCATTTGCGCACCGGCCACCCGAAAACAGGCTCCTCATTGTGGGCGAGTCGCACTATTATCAAAATGACGAAAAACGCAGCAATCAACAAAAAGTCGAGTACACCCGCGCTGTTGTTAGCGAGGCACTGATAACCCAATTGTGGTCTACGAGAACGCTGGACACCATTCCGAAGCTTCTCTTCGGCACGGACAAGCTTGATCGAGCGCGATTCTGGGGGGACACCGCCTATTACGTTTTCGTCCAACGCGGCATGAATACGGTTAAGGAACGTCCGAGCATAAAGGACTTCACCTCTGGGTGGGGCACTTTTCTCGACGTTGCACGTACAGTGATGCCCAGCCATTGTCTTTTCATAGGCGTTGAAGCATTCAACCAATTCAATGAGGTCATGGCGCACTCATCTGTCCAACACGAGAAAGTTCAGCGGGCCGACAAAATCAGCGGAGCCTACGCGCGGCATGCCTCTGTAGTATTAGACAACCACAGGCTTTCGCTCATAGGCGTTCAACATCTCGGCGCGCGTTGCAGCTGGCAACAGTGGAGAAATTATCTTCTGCGTAAACATAAAGACCTTACTGATTTCTTGGAGGCCGGGCAATACACTGACTCGACAAAAGCCCAACACGGCGACACAGAGTGAATGCTCCGGCGCAAGTGAAAAATACTGAAATGCGCGGTTGACAATCGCATCAGGTTTTTATTATAGTGACCGCCGTTTTCATGCACTGGGGGATTAGCTCAGTTGGTTAGAGCACTTGCTTGACATGCAAGGGGTCGGTGGTTCGAGTCCACTATCTCCCACCAAAACCGGACGGACGAAGCCTCGAAAACCCCAACGTTTTCGGGGTTTTTGCTTTTATGGAGCCGCGAACCAGGTGGTACCCCACTTCACATTTCCAGCCGAACTGCCGATCACCGCGCACGCCGACGCCATCTCCGACGCGCTCCGTCAGCATCAAACCGTCATCGTCTGCGGCGACACCGGCTCGGGCAAGACCACACAACTCCCGAAGATTGCGCTCAAAGCGGGACGGGGCCGTCACGGTCTAATCGGCTGCACGCAGCCGCGCCGACTGGCCGCGCTCGCCATGGCGCGCCGCGTGTCCGAGGAGTTCGGGCAGGAGCCCGGCGGGTTCGTCGGCTACCAGCACCGCTTCGA